>CAZEZQ010000043.1:0-14161 GCA_964516245.1 uncultured bacterium
ACACGTGTAAGAATCTAAAGAACGTGTAAACGCTTCAATATGGTTTCAATTTTTTGTATTTCACTTTATTTTTGGAATGAGCATTGGTGTCGATTTTTTGTATTGCTCATAATTTTCACCATGAATACGCACCAAATCCCGTTCTTCAAACCAAATTCCGAGAATTGTATAACCCGTGGTTAATATTGCAAACAGCAAGTGTCCTACTGTCATGGTGGGGATAGCCCAAAAAGCGATAATAAAACCCAACATTAGTGGGTGTCTCACGTATTTATAGAGCGAGATTTTTTTGAAGGGTACAGGATGATATTCACGGTTTTGCCAATAACAATACACTTGCCTTAACCCAAATAAATCCGCATGGTTTGTCAAAAAAGTAGCCCACAAAACCACTACCCACCCGATGGCGAAAAGAAGCCACAAAACAGCGGCACCCAATGGATGGTTTACATCCCACACAATGGTTGAAATGGGCCGCCATTGCCAAAAAATAAATGCCAGGAGCAAACTTGTGACTAACACAAAAGTACTCCGTTCAGCTGCTTTGGGTATCATGCGCGAGAGCCGCTTTTTGAAGCTCTGCCGGGCCATAATCGTGTGCTGTACGGCAAAAAGCCCCAGAAGAATGGTATTGATCAAGAGGGCTTGTGTAAGTGGAGTTTCCACACCTGTATCAACCGATTTTGGAACCAATAGATTGCCAACAAAGCCGATGGAATACAAAAACACCACAAAGAAAATCGCGTAAGAAATGATTCCATAAAGAAAAACCAAAGTTCGTACCATGTTTAAGACCTCTCCCCAAAATTTTTTATGATACATGTATTTTCAGTGAGGTATGGCTAAACAAGCGAGCGAATTTGTTTGCTAGACCCACATTATTTTTTATTCAAAACTCAAATTATTTTTTTATCGTGCATTGAGTTGATTTGTGTGTTTGCCGGCGGCGTGCGGCTTGTTTTACCGCTTTGGGTGAACGTTCTACCACAGGGTAGTCTTCGTTCAAGATTTTCAGTAACTGGCGAACCAGCCGGGGACGAGCCAAATAGTAGCATCGGGTTTTCCCATCTTCGTGATAAAAAATCAATTGCGCCTGGCGCAACACCGCCAAATGTTGAGAGACATTGGCCTGCTTCACTTCGAGTAGGTCCTGGATGTCAGTGACACATAACGGTCCATCCAACAGGTTGGCCATCAATGCCAGGCGTGTTGGATGAGCCACCAAGCGAAGCCATTCGGTTTTCTGTCGGAAACTGTTTTTGTTCATAGGATTGCTTCTCTTTGAAAATCATATTATCATATTCGAATATGATTTACAATGGTTTGGCGCAAAATTTCAAGTCAATAAAGAGGTTTGAATTTACCAATGTCCAAAACCCGTGAAAGTGGGATGCCGGAAGAAGAGATATGGAGGCGCTTTTTTGATCCAGACTCCATTCTAAAAGCCTTGGGGGTCTCTTCAAAGCATGCGCATGCAGCAGAGTTTGGTTGTGGGTATGGAACATTTACGATTCCGATAGCACACCTGATAGATGGAACGGTGTATGCATTCGATATCGATAAGGAAATGGTAAACACAACGAGAGCAAAAGCGCACCAGCATGGATTGAACACCATCCATGTTGAGCAGCGGGATTTTGTGGCGGAAGGAACTGGTCTCGCTGATGAGACTATTGATTATGCAATGATATTCAATATTCTCCACGCCGAAGAGCGTGAGAAGATGCTTCGTGAAGCCTGGCGAATTTTAAAAGCCCAAGGAAAATTGGCTGTAATTCATTGGAATTATGACCCCGCAACGCCGCGTGGTCCTTCGATGGAAATTCGCCCCAAACCGGAACAATGCCGCCACTGGGCGGAAAAGATTGGCTTTCAATCTCAAAGCGAAGAGCCAATTGACCTGCCTCCCTACCACTATGGCTGGATCTTCTTTAAACCTTCTCAATGAATGAAATAAATAGTTTTATCATTCCTTAATACTCCGTAGTGAGCTCCAGCTAATTTGGTTTTTTGCATAGACATATACTATTAAACAGAGGGGATACTATCCATCAACCCATGCTTAATAGACTGCCAGATTCATAGTTTAGAAAATCCTATTTAGCTTTATATTTGAGTAAACGCTTTTTCCAAATCGCGAAGATTGCCGGATAAACGGTAAGTACAAGTAGAAATGACGTAATAAGCCCCCCAACCATTGGAGCTGCAATTCGTTTCATCACATCGGCTCCTGTTCCTGTGCTAAGCATCAGCGGCATCAAGCCGATAAAAGTGGTTAAAACCGTCATAAGTTTAGGACGCACACGACGGGCAGCGCCATCCACGATTGCATCTTCTAGATCCTGAAATGTCTTTAGACGCCCCTCATCGATCCATCGATGAAGTGATAGCCTTAAATACAGGAGCATAACTACACCGGTTTCGGCATCGAGTCCCGCCAAAGCGATTATTCCAACCCAAACAGCGACACTCATGTTATAATCAAGAATATATAACAGCCAGATGGCTCCAACCAGTGAAAACGGAACCGCCAACAAAACAATGGAAGTTTCAGTTAACGAGTTGGTATTGAGATAAAGCAGAAAAAACACAAATAAAAGCGTCATTGGTATGACAATTTTCAGTTTTTCTTTGGCGCGCTCAAAATACTGGAACTGTCCCGCCCAACCCAAACGTACTCCGGAAGGCAAATCCACTTTTTCACCAACCACTTCTCTCGCTTTTTCCACATAGTCTGCAATACCAATGTCGACGACATCCACAAAAACGAATCCTACCAAATTTCCGTCTTCACTTCGAATCATCGGAGGACCGGTTTTGAAATCAATTTCAGCCAGATACTCGATTGGTACTTGAGTACCGATGGGAGTGGGCACATGTATCCGTTTTAAAGACTCAAGATTATCTCTGAACTGCCGTGCATATCGAACTTGGATTGGGTATCGTTCACGCCCTTCTATGGTTTGATCGATGTTCATCCCGCCAATTGCCGATTGAATGAGGTCTTCCACATCCCCCACCGTTAAGTTGTAGCGGGCTGCTTCTTCTCGTTTGACTGTAAAATCCAAAAAATAGCCGCCCGTCACCCGTTCCGCAAATGCGCTTCGTGTATAGGGCTGTATCTGAGGATCGTTTTGAATGGCTCTTTCAATGGCAATCGCGGTTTGTTCGATCTCTTCTAACGACGAGCCGAAGACTTTGATACCCAAGGCACTGCGAATTCCAGTGGCTAACATTTCCGTACGCGTTTGGATCGGCATCCACCAAATATTGGGCATACCGGGGTAGGTTAGAGTTTGATCCATTTCCTTGATCAGTTTGTCCCATGTCATACCTTCACGCCATTCCTCTTTTGGTTTGAGGACAACAACAGTCTCCACCATGGAAAGGGGAGCGGGATCGGTTGCTGTACGAGCCCGGCCAATTTTTCCAAATACAGATTCTACTTCTGGAAATGTACGAAGCTGACGATCCATGGTTTGAAGAACCGAACCGGCCTCGGTAACAGACATCCCCGGTGGGGCGGTCGGCATGTAGAGAATTGATCCTTCATTGAGTGGAGGCATGAACTCATTCCCCAATTGGAAAAAAGCGGGAACGGTAAAGACCATAATCAATATGGATAACATCAAGACGAGCCAGCGATGGCGAACCACAAATCGAACGATAGGGGAATATATCGCCACAAGAAAACGATTGAGTGGATTGTATCGTTCACCTCGTATCCTCCCCCGAATCAATAGCGCTGCGAGTGCCGGGATTAAAGTCACAGCCAAAATAGCCGCAAATCCCATCGAATACGTTTTTGTGAATGCCAAAGGCCGAAATAAGCGGCCTTCGGTTGCTTCTAATGTAAAAACTGGAAGAAAAGAGACAGTAATTACAAGTAGAGAAAAGAAAATACTTGGGCCAACTTCTTGCATGGCTTCAATAATTACCTGATGACGTGGAGAGACTTTGCCCGCCTCTTCCCAATCTTCTAGTTTTTTATGAATATTCTCAATAATAATAATGGCGGCATCGACCATAGCCCCGATCGCCACCGCGATTCCACCCAGAGACATGATATTCGCAGTAAGGTTCTGCCAACTCATCGGGATAAAAGACAAAAGAACAGCAATAGGTAGGGTGATGAAGGGAATGAGAGCGGACCGAAAATGAAGAAGAAAAATGGTAATCACAATACTGACTACGATCAATTCTTCAATCAGTGTATGCTGAAGGGTTTCAATGGACCGGTGAATGAGATCGGAACGGTCGTATACGGTTTTGAGTTCGACGCCTTCCGGCAAAGACCTGCGGACATCAACCAATCGTTTTTTTACATTTTCAATTGTGGTTAAGGCGTTTTCTCCATACCGCATGATCACAATGCCGCCAACGGCTTCACCTTCGCCGTTGTATTCAGCCAATCCACGACGCATGTCGGAACCAATCTTGACGGTTCCTAAATCTCGAATTTGTATGGGGACGCCCTTTTTATTGGTTCCAACAGGGATGGATTCAATATCTTCTTTGGATCGGATATACCCTCTACCGCGAATCATATATTCATGACCGGCCTGCTCGAACACACGTCCCCCCACATCCATGTTGGATCTGCGGACTTTCTGGATTATAGTTTGAATAGGGATATTGTAAGCCAGCACTTTGTCCGGATGAAGTAAGATTTGGTATTGCTTGACAAATCCACCCACCGAGGCCACTTCGGCCACGCCTTCAACACTTTCCAGTGAGTAACGAACTTGCCAATCTTGCAAAGAACGCAATTGAGCCAAATCATGCCGACCGGATTTGTCTATGAGCGCATATTGAAACACCCACCCCACACCGGTGGCGTCCGGGCCCAGAGTTGGAGAGACACCTTCCGGAAGATCGTCGGAAGCACTGTTCAGGTATTCAAGAACACGGCTTCTGGCCCAATAAATGTCCGTACCATCCTCGAAAATCACATAAACAAAAGAAAGGCCTAAAAAAGATTGACCCCGCACAAACTTAACGTTCGGAGCCGCAAGAAGAGCGGTGCTGATCGGGTAAGTAATTTGATCTTCGACGAGATCCGGACTCCGCCCCTGCCATTCTGTAAATACAATGACCTGAGCATCGGAAAGGTCGGGGATGGCATCCAATGGTATCGTGCGCAATGAGTAATAGCCCCACAGCGTGATCGCAGCCACGGTTAAAATCGTAAAAAATGGGTTTTGGGCGCACCAGGCGATTAGACGTTGAACCAGACCTGTTTGTTGAGCGTTGGATGTATCCATCACCATTCCTCGATGCCAGATTTAAGTTTGCTCTCGGAAGCAATTAAAAAATTTCCTGAAGTCATGACGGTGTCACCTGGATTCAATCCATCGATCACTTCAACAAAATTTTCGTCCAATCCTGGAATTGCGCTGCGAACACCTAATGTAATCCGTTTAGGCCGGATTCGCCCTTCTCCCAAATCAAGAAATACGACATTATTTTCACCGCCATAGAGTACCGCTTCCTCGGGTACAGCGAGTCGTTCTCCTAACGGAACTTGAAGATATACACTTGTATACATTCCGGGTTTGAGAAGGCCATCCTTATTTTTGACTTCAATACGAACTCTTCCCCGCCGTGTTTTGGGATCGAGATAGGGATACTTGTAAGCGATCTCCCCTGAAAACTTTGTGCCAGGAAGATAAGAAACCGTGATCTCGACACTCTGACCTTTGTGCACCAGTGGAAGTTCACTTTCGTATAATTCGGCTTCCACCCAGACAACAGAAAGGTCGGCGATTCGGTAAATCATTTGTCCGGATTTCACTTCGCTTCCCTGAACAGAATTTTTTTTGATGATGGTTCCCGACACAGGAGATTGTATGGGAACGTATTGCATGGGTTGTCCTTTCTTTTCGATTTGGGCGAGCTGTTCAGAGGTCAGATCCCAGTAAAGCAAGCGGTTTCGCGACGACTCAAGTGTGCGCGTGGTGCGGTTCGTTCCTGAAGTGGATTTACGGGCTTCCAGATAGGCTTGCTGAGCTTCTAACAATTCTGGACTGTATATAGTAAAAAGAGTTTCACCTTTCTTAACTTCTTTTCCGGTGAAGTCGGCGTACATCTTTTCAATCCATCCTCGAAATTTTAGATTGATATCTGTTAGGCGAGTCTCATCATATTCGACGATTCCAGCCGAACGTATCACTTTGGTCATGTTGTGGTATTTGACTGGACTGGTACGCACACCGATTAATTGTCTACGCTTTGAATCGATCAATACCGTGCCGGTTTCCACTTCTTGTTGGGTAACGGGGGTTAGATCCATTTTGCATATAGGACAAGTTCCCGGATCTTGGGATTTCACCGAGGGATGCATAGAGCAGGTATAATGAGCGATCTCACCGGACGCTTCAGTAGATGGCGCCATTTCCGGTTGTTTCATCGATTGGCTTCCTATCGATTGGCTTCCTGCCTTTGAATCCTGGGAGGGCGCCGTTTCCGGTTGTTTCATTGATTGGCTTCCCATCGATTGGCTTCCTGCCTTTGAATCCTGATCCAGGTGGCTTACTTCATAGTCTCCAATGCCAAACCAATTCATGATTTCTTGGTGGTAATAATAGGCGCCAATTAAAATTGTGATTGTCACGATGATTGAGGGGCTCCATTTTCGTACTGTATGTATAAAAGTTGACTTATTCATGGGATTGCTCCTTTTTAGTTGAAGATTCTTCTTTGTATGTCTTCTCTGAAAAAACAAGGGAAGCACCGACTGCACGTTGAAGATCGGCCATACGTTTGTGGAATTCGGAAAGAGAGTGATGGTATGCCAACTGCACCACCATAAGATTTTTTTCGGCAGTCAGAAGGGTTAAAAAATCATTCTCACCGGTTTCATAACCGGATAGCGCCGCATCAAGATTCTCATCAGAAGTAGGAATAAACTTTCCACGATAAAGTGACACCACATGGCTGCTTTCGATAAGTTTCTCATACGCACGCGTCACCTGCAGGGCGACTGTGTCTACTTGGCTTGTTAATTCTGCAGCAAGCCGCTTGATTCCCGCTTCAGCCTCTGTTTCTGCTGCGCGTCTACGATCTAACTGTAATGGAACATTAATACCCGCACCGATCATCCATTGTTTTTCATCTGCTTCCCACAGGTTGTTGTATGTTCCCATCACTGTGAAATTGGGATAATAGTCTTTTTGTGCCAATTGGAGAGCAGCCTGTTTGGCGTTTATCTTTTGCGCAAGTGATTGTAATTCCGACCGTTGATTGATGGCTCGTGTTCGCAATCCGCCCAAGTCAGGCAATTCTTGTGGTAGAGCCACTTGATCAGGTGGTGGGGGAAGTGGTGATTCCGGATCACGGTGAAGTAGGGTATTGATCCTTGCTAGATCAATTTTTTGGGTGCGTTCGAGAACAATGCTTTGGTGTTCCAGGTGATAGCGTTCTACTTCTGCCTGGAGGGAATCTTGTTTGGAAGCGGTACCAGCGGCATATTTCACCTCTGCAATTCGTTGAAACTCTCGAAGCAATTCAATATTTTCTTCATTAATTTGAATGGCGCGAATAACATAATAGTAATCATAAAAAGCTTGGAGAGTTTCTTGAATTAATCCCTGTCGCACGGTTTCTATATCGTGCTGGGAGGCGGCGGCTCGAAAGCGAGCTATTCTTCCACGCAAATCCAACTTTCCGGGCCACGGTAATTTCTGTGAGAATTCAACTCGATGCCCATCCGAAATGTCATTATTTCCAAATGTGCCGGGAGCCAGTGAATAAGACAGCAATGGATCATCCAAAGATGACACCTGTGGATATTGCGCCAAAGCAGCCCGCCACGTTTCTTTCATTGCGGTCAAAGAAGGGTTTCGATGAAGGACAACATCAATCAGATTTTGAGCATCCAGTGTATCGGCGGCAAGCAATGTTTCCATACTCACGCCGCTTAGAATTTCATTATTGTCTAGGGCTTCAGTATCCACATTTCCCGAAGACGCAAAATTTGAGTCAATTTCATAATGCGAATTTTCCAGCTGTGAATGTTGTATCTGTTGGGATGTTGTACAAGCTGAAATGAAAGTTGTAAAAACAAGTGTTGCAAAGCACAGTATCTTCTCTTTTTCATGCATCGGTATCCTCCAATAAAAGCCTTTTGTGGCTTTCTTGTATTCACATAGATGCCGTTAAATAATTTCAAAAATTGAATTGGAAGTAATAATAGGGAGAAACTTTGATGGTTACATCAGAAGAGAGCTGAATTGTATAAAGGCAGGTACAGATATTGTTCGGATTGGATAGTTTTTGAGAATTGGATGTTGTTGATGTTCAACTAACCAAACGAAAAATTTGTTAAATTGTCCGTTTGTCGCAGGAAATTTGATTATACTTTCATTTATGACCAGTCTGTTATTAGCACGATTTTGTATCGTTGCTTTCGTTTCAAAACTTAAATCACAGCATGTTGAACTTTTGACACCAGCTAGATTAAGTTCAATATTTGGGAAACATTTTTCTCGAAATTCACACAGGGATGCTTGCCGCCCATTCTGATTTTCTCCACAACAGCATACATGGATATTGCTTTCTCCTGTAATCGTGCAAGAGTATTGCCCTAAAGCAATGCTGGGCAGTTGCATACAAAGTAATATAATAAGGGAGAAGGAGATGGCCTTATTCATAAGCAAATTAAATTTTCTCGGTCATATTGTAATTTCTAATCCTACATTCACCATTTTCTTATTCAAGGGTAAAATCTTTTTTTGCTTAGCCAATTGCTTTGGCAAAATAATCTCCAATTCATATTCGTGAGTGTTTGTATGTCGGAAACAGTACAAAGTGTGGAATGGTTAAGCAGCAGCAAACCCCTGATGGCAACTGGGGCGCTGGTATTGTTATGGATATTCGAATCCATCGCGCCGATGTTTTCCGGACGGAAACGGCGTGTGAGTCATGATGTGTCCAATGTGGCTCTGGGGCTTTTTAATACCGTGGTGGCTTCGTTGCTTTTTGCAGCCGCCATCCTATTCGTTACCGAATGGTCCCGCCAGCATTCGTTTGGCTTGCTGCACCGCTTGGAATTTCCCGTTTGGCTCACATGGCTGCTCGCTATCGTTTTATTCGACGCTTGGATGTATTGCTGGCATGTGCTCAATCACAAAGTTCCCCTGTTATGGCGGTTTCATGCGGTTCATCATGCAGACCGCGAATTGGATGCCTCGTCAGCCCTGCGATTTCATACCGGTGAAATCATACTCTCTTCTACAGTTCGACTGGCAGTGCTCCCTTTGTTGGGAATGACAACTCCCCAACTCTTGCTTTATGAAACGCTGTTTCTTCCGGTGATCCTCTTCCATCACAGCAATGTTCGCCTACCCTATTGGATTGACACCGCCGTTCGCAGCCTTATCGTTACTCCCTGGATGCACTGGGTTCATCATTCCCAGTGGAGGCCGGAGACAGATTCCAACTATGGCAGTGTTCTTTCCCTCTGGGACCGTCTTTTTGGCACGTTTCGCTTGCGGACAAAACCCTGGGAAATCGATTTGGGCTTGGAAGACGATCGAAGTGAGCGGGAATGGCGCACTCTACGTGGCATGCTGCTGCGCCCCTTTCGTACATACCGGTCCAACAATGAAAATTAAGAAGATTCGGCAAAAAGTCTTTTTTGGAGCGCAGGCGTCCTCGCCTGCAATAACATACAGTGCAGGTTAGTTACCTGCGTTCCGATATATTGTGCGGCCGTTTTCTGGATCTGACTTTTTGCCGGTTCGTCAATTAAGAAAGGAGATTCTTTCTATAAATGGATGTGAATGATCAACACCCATTGGATGGGTATCCACTCTTGAACCACAGTTATGATGCACAATCAGCCTTCACGCCGGAGAATCTGATTGAAGCGGTTAAAACCACGAGGAATATGCAAAAGATCGATATCCCTGAAATTTGTATTCTTGAATTTGACGGAGACCTCACAGATAAACTCCAACAAAGGGATGAATTGCAGCGTTGTGAAACCTGGCCATGCTTCCATACCGATATGTGGCGCTGGAACAAGAATGAGGTTCGTTGCGGTATTATCCCCCGCACCATAGGTGGTCCTTACACCGTGCTTATCGCAGAGCAATTGGCTGCCTGTGGTGTAAAAGTGGTCATTGGGCTTGCCTCGGCGGGCCGAGTGGCCCCTTCTCTGCCAATACCCAGTGTTGTCATCGCCGAAAAAGCAATTCGTGATGAAGGGACGTCGTATCATTATCTTCCCCCGGGAACAACAGTGGAATCGACACAATCGTTACTCCCCTTTTTGAAAAATTCGCTTGATACAATAGGTGAACCTGTGCGTTGTGGCCAGATTTGGACCACCGACGCGCCCTACCGGGAAACGCAAGTAGACCTGGCCCGCTATGCGGAGATGGGGGCTTTGGCCGTTGAGATGCAGGCCGCTTCACTTTTTGCTTTTGCAAAGCACAAAAATTTTCCCGTGGCTTTGGTGGCCCATGTCACCAATGCCATCGACCACGATGGAAAACAATTTGAAAAAGGACCGGAGGATCTCGATGTTTCACTATTACACGCCATTTGTATGGGAGCAAAACATTGGCTCAATGAGAATTAAATTTATGTTCAATATTCTCCCCATAGCCCTAGGAGTGATGCTATTTGCTGGCATCAGTTTTGCATCTGAACAATCACTTCTGTCGCCAATTCCAAGTGAAACCCCTTCACCAAAAGAGAACCCAACAACACCGCAAAAAGTCAAACTGGGCAAGCGGTTGTTTTTTGATGAGCGCTTATCTGGAAATAATGAAATGAGCTGCGCCACATGCCACGATCCAGATAAAAGTTTTACCGATGGATTGCCCAAAGCGAAAGGGATCAATGGGAAAATACTACAACGGAATACGCCAACCGTTCTTAATGTTGGTTGGTTCGATTCATTTTTCTGGGATGGAAGATCAGAGACACTCGAAGAGCAGGCATTGGTTCCCATTCAATCTCCTGTTGAAATGAATCAAGATATGAATGAACTGGTGAACGAATTGGCCAATGATTCAGAGTATGTGAAGTTGTTTTCTGAAGTGTTTGATACTGAAATCAGTCAGCAAGGCATTGCGAACACCCTCGCTGCTTTTCAACGAACGTTGGTTACACAAAACTCTCCCTTTGACCAGTATCTTGCCGGAGATGAAAACGCCCTTTCGAATCGTGCCAAAGAAGGCATGCGCCTTTTTATGGGCAGCGCAGATTGTGTGCGCTGTCATCATGGCCCGTTACTCAGTGATGGAAAGTATTATCGCTTTGGTATTGGTACAACTGACAAAGGGCGGGGAGAATTAACGGGAGAAAAAGAGGATAGGTACAAATTTCGTACTCCTTCACTGCGCAATGTCGCCCAAACCGCACCCTACATGCACGATGGATCAGAAAAAACATTATTTGATGCTGTGGAGTTTTACTACCGCCGTGTACCGTCTTCAGGTCCTGAGGGGCTGCCGCTGGATGTTGAACCTCTGTTAGCACAGAGCTATTCTGAAATAGGACCCATTGTAGAATTTTTAGAATCGCTTAGTGGTTCAGAACCGGATTTTTAATCAATTGGTCCATTTCAAAAAGAATTTTTCTGGAGAACAAGATACTTCGTAATTGGCCAGTTATCGGAAGTGAATTCTAAAAAATCTCAATAATCTTTTTATTCCTCCCCCAATGAAATGGGGCCTGCGTGGCGTGGAGGTTAGGAAAGGGTTAAAATGAACCACCTTTTACCTTCGTTTAATGCTGAAAAAACAAATTATCACAATTCACAAGTAAGAATCTAATAAAACCTATACAAAAATATTTGAATTTTTTAAAATCAATATCCATTGGGGAGGGCGAATCTCCTGATGAGCCTGTTCCACCCACTACTTCGATTCACCAACCGAGGCTCGGCAGGAGCCTCGCCCTCCCCATAAACTCATTACCCATTGATTTCACTTGAAAATCTGAGAAACAAATTCTCACATTTTGCCCGTCAGAATCTATACTGGTTTTACAGTTTCCAATTTATTACACCTTGGTTAATTGTGAATTAATAAGTTTCAACAATTGCTCCTGCTCGTAAGGTTTGTATACGAGAGTATCAACTCCGTATTCATTCACTTTTAAGCAAATTTCTTCCTGTGTCGAAGCGCTCACGGCGAGCACCGGCAGGGATGGATATTTTTCTTTCAAAATTCGCAACAGTTCCAATCCATCCGAACCTGGTAGTAAAACATCAAGCAAAACCAAATCGGGGAGCCTTTGTTCGACGAAAGTGTGTGCCTCTTCAGCCGTGTCACAAGTATCCACCTGATAGCCCTCCAACTCCAAAAGATCGCGAATGTTATCCCGCTCTTCTTCTTCATTATCTACAATCAGTATATAAGATTCACTCATGATTCACTCCTTTGCTTGATAGGCAATAGTACTATAAATTCAGTCCCATCATTCAGTTGACTTTCCACCTCAATCCTCCCCCCATGCATCTCCACCAACTCCTTCGTAATCGAAAGCCCCAACCCACTGCCCTTAGCCTTCATCTTAGCAGAATCTACCCGGTAAATGCGTTTATAGATTTTCGTACCATCGACTTTAGGCGGATAAGTTAAATCAAAACGGATATCTCAACACGAATAAAATCTCAAGTTTCACCCTTAAGAATAGACATAACTATAATACACTAAATGAATAAAGTTTGTATAAAATATGAGCAAAAAGGTGAATTTCATGCCTTGAATTAATGAATTATATTGTCGGTGGGAAAGTTGTTATTATGGCATGAAGTGCTTATGTGTATCAACGCAATAGAAATGGACCAAATATATTTGAAATTTTATAAATGTAGGGGCAGACCCCAGTGTCTGCCCCAAATGCTGATGATATTACAGTTAAATCAATTCTGTGGGTTAAATTCTCACAACTTACGCGTAAGAATCTATCATAAATCCATAGCGAAACAAGCAAGCATCATTTTGTGAGCTATACACTTAAGTATAAAATTAAAGGATTCGTTTTTAACCAACCCCATGCAATTTTCTCCCAACCGGCCCATCAAACCGACGGGTGGTCTTGAAAGGTTCGTATTCACCGGTCAAAGCAGGTTCTTTGGTTTTGGCAAGAATCTCTTCCAATTCTGATTCATCCAAGGGTTGAAACGTCTTCGCCAGTTTGACGTTCTCATGCAAGAATTTTCGATTTTCCATCCCCGATACCAATGTAGTGATGGGCAAACTGAGCGTATAACGCAACGCCTGTTCAACCGAAAGAAGGTTGTTTCGAGCAATAATTCCGGAAGCCAACGATTTCATCGCCAATGGAGCAATGTTCCGTTCTTGCAAGATTGGCAAAATGGCATCCCGAAAGCTTTTGAAATGGGCATCCAATACATTCAGCGGCATTTGCACGGCATCCCACTGGTAATCATACGAAAGCATTTGCTTGAAATAATCGGGATCCTTATGCCCCGTAAAACCAATATAGCGAACCTTGCCCTGCTCTTTGGCTTCGATGGCAGCCTCAATACCGCCGCCTTTGGAGAAAATCATTTCAGGGTCCTCATCATACACAATTTCATGAAACTGCCATAAATCGATTACGTCGGTCTTCAGGCGGCGCAAACTATCTTCCAAATGTTTCATGGCCGTCTTTTTGTCGCGGCCGTGGTGTTTGGTCATCAAAAACGCTTTTTCGCGATACCCATCCTGCAGGGCGCGCCCCATTAATTCTTCAGAACGCCCACCATGATATTCCCAGGCGTTATCCATAAACGTCACGCCCAAATCAATGGCTTCGCGAATCAAATCAATAGATTTTTGGTCGTCATCAATCCGCCCAATGTGGTGCCCACCCAATGTCAATAGCGATACTTTTTCACCTGAGTTGCCAAACTCTCGCTGAGGCATCGGCGCTTCAACATCAGCCAGGCAAGGGGCGGCATACTTCGAAGCCAAAATTGTAAAAGCGGTGGTTTTAATAAAATCGCGGCGTGTAGGGGAGGTGGCAGCCATAATCAAAAACCCTCATACAAAATTTATTTAGTCAATTATAATGAATAAACGGGAAAAATACAATAAGGGTTTTACTTAGAATAAGATGATTAGAATAAATTCTTACTCTGATGTAGCTTTAGAAATACCGATTTTTTACTTAAAAGGCCAAACCGATCTCAATCGAT
>CAZEZQ010000044.1:0-14069 GCA_964516245.1 uncultured bacterium
ATGGGTTTGGTCTATGCAATTGCGGCGATTTTTGTGTTGAAAGAGAAAATCTCTGCGACACCAGTTCAGGTATTGATATGGGCGGGAATTTTCCGCCTTGTATTCGTACCAAGCGTCCCCATCCTTGAGACGGATTATTACCGGTATCTATGGGATGGTTATGTGACCTGCCACGGAGTCAATCCCTTTCGCTACGCTCCCGCTGATATTCAACAGCCGCCCGACAATTTGCAAGAAAATCCCGATGAAGATCTCACCCGATTGCGTATCTCTGTGCAAAAAAACGAACGGGCAGATGAGGTGTTGAGCAACATCAATCATCCACAAATCCGAACCATTTATCCCGCGTTTTCACAAATCGTGTTTGCCATTTCCAATGTTTTTTTTCCTTTGTCTTTAATTGGTTGGCGAATCGTTGTTATTTTTTTTGATGCCGTTCTACTGCTTTGCCTGGCTCTGCTGCTGCCCAAATTTGGCTTCAACGCCAATCGTGTGATCTTGTATGCCTGGTCTCCTCTCATCTTGAAAGAATACATCAACACCACTCATATAGACGGCATTGCTCTAAGCATGTTTTTCTTATCTGTCTTGCTCTTTTCTACATCACAATTGGGGCGTGCCGGTGCGGCATTTGCTTGTTCGATTATGACCAAGTTTTTTATGCTTCCCCTAATCCCAATTTGGTATCGCAAATTGCGCGGAATCGGCCTCGGCTGGTTTTTGCTTGTGTTGGCGGTTCTGCTCTTTTTGTTCATGACTCCCGGAGACCATGAAGTAGAAGCCTTAGCCCATTTTGCCCAACGGTGGGAAAGCAACAGCAGCCTGGTTCAATTGTTCGAGAAAATCCTGATTGGGTGTGGCCTTCCATCCTGGGAAAATGGAGTGTTTTGGTTTGAGTGGGGTGGAGTGAATTTTAACTGGGATGCTTTTATTGTGGCAAAGGGAATTCTGGGTATCGTGTTTGTACTCTCTGTTGCCTGGTTCACGTGGAAAAGTATCCACCTTGATCAGGATAACGATTTTCCCTTGTTATATTATTCGTTTTGGGTGTTGGCCATTCTCTTACTATGCAGCCCCGTTGCGAATCCCTGGTATATCGCGTGGGTTGTTCCGTTTCTTTGTTTTTTCCCGTATGTATCTTTTTTGCTGCTGAGTTTGTTGTGTTTGTTTTATTATGTTTTCTTTATAACCTCACCGCCCACCTATTACACTTGGGTGCTTTCCCTGGAATATCTCCCATTTTATGGCATTTTGGCTTATGAATTGTTCAAAGGGCCATTATTGGATTCGGTCAAGGCGAAAAACATCGAAAACGATGAACCTCAAGGAGATTAGCCATGGTTCATAATCAAACGAAACCCATCTCATTAATAATTTGTTTGATGAAACAAAAACATAGAATGGGTGTTGTATTTTTGTCACTTATTGTGCTGCTGATAATATTGATATCATGCAGCAACAATACGACGAAATCGACTTCTAAAAACGCTCTGAATGCAATACTCATCACCGATGTTGGGGGATTGGGTGACAAAGGCTTTAACGATGCGGGATGGAAAGGGTGTCAGGACGCCCAAAAACGCCTTGCCGAACGGGGTGTGGATGTCGAAATCCAATTCATTGAATCCCGCGAGCAAAGCGATTACATCGAAAACCTCAATATGGCATCCGAACGTGCCGAGGTGGTGGTTGCGCTGGGCTTTTTGATTCAAGATGCGGTTGCCGAAGTTTCAGGCTATCATCCCGATAAATCTTATATTTTTATCGATGGTGAAGTCGAAGGAGACAATGTCGCCAGTTTCGTGTTTCGCTCTAACGAAGCCGCCTTTCTAGGTGGCATACTATCAGCCTATGTGACCCAAACCGACAAGGTTGGCGTATTGCTAGGAATGGATATTCCCCCGGTAGAAAATTATGCCGCAGGATATAAAGCGGGAGTTCGCACTGGGGCTCAATTGCTTGAAAAAGAGATTGGTATCTTATCTAACACGATTGGCAGTTTTGCCGACCCGGTGAAAGCCAAATCGATGGCGCAATCGTTGTTGGATCAAAATGCGGATATTCTCCTGCAATTGGCCGGTCTAAGCGGGGTGGGAGTAATCGAAGCGGTGAAAGAATATCCTGGCCGTGCATTTGCCATTGGAGGCGATATTAATCAAGATGATATGGCTCCAGGATTGGTGTTAACCAGCATTCTCAAACGGATGGATCAGGTAGTGGCCGATCAAATCATTGCTGTTCATGATGGTGAATTTGAAGGTGGAGTTTTTAATGTTGGACTAGAAGAGGGCTATGTGGGGGTAACCGATATGCAATACACCCAAGATAAAATTCCTGCAGAAGCCTTGCAGAGAATTGATCAAGCGAAGCGTTTGATTATCGATAACACAATCACCGTACCTGATACCGATGAAAAATTGGAACAATACAATCCGGCTGTTGACGCGTTTTCAGAGCTATGACGACAACCACTATTCCTGCGCTTTCCATACAAAATGTAGGCAGGCGTTTTGGCCATGTTCAGGCCAACAAAAACGTATCCATCGATTTGTATTCGAATCGGATTCATGCGCTGATCGGCGAGAATGGGGCAGGGAAGTCGACTCTGGTTTCAATTCTTTATGGGCTTCATCAGGCGGATGAAGGAGAAATGAAACTCTATGGTTCATCGTATCAACCAAGGTCTCCTGCTGATTCTCTAAGCAATAAGATCGGCATCGTTCAGCAGCATTTTTCATTGATTCCCGCTTTTACTGTGTTGGAAAATTTGCTGCTGGGACAAGAGTTTTGCTCTACAGTGGGGTTAAATAAAAAACTTGCGGAACAGCATATCAAACAGAAACTCAAGCCTTACGGTATAGAACTTCCCCTACACGAATCTGTGAAATTTTTGCCGGTAGGCATCCAGCAGAGAGTGGAAATTGCCAAAGTGTTATTGCGGGATGTTTCTATCGTGCTGTTTGATGAACCCACTGCCGCTTTGGTGCCTTCTGAAATTGATGAGTTTCTCAAAACCTTACGTACATTGCGCGACCGCGGCCTGGCTGTGGTTTTTATTACCCACCATTTGCCTGAAGTCTTGCAAGTGGCTGATGAGGTAACCGTCTTGCGCCAAGGCAGAGTCGTTCTACAAGGGAATATAAATCAATTTTCAGAAGAAGAACTCGCCACCGCCATCGTAGGTGAGAAACTGCCTGAAGAGACTTTTCCAGAATTGAGCATAGGTTCACCTTTGATGGCTTTTCACAATATAAATGTATTCAAAACAAAATCGGCTGATGTGGAACTGCAAGATTTGAATGTAGAAATACACGAGGGTGAAATTTTCGGTGTGGCCGGTGTATCCGGCAATGGTCAAAACGAATGGATCGAAACATTGTTAGGCTTGCGCAACATCCAAAATGGCACATTGCATTGGGAAAATGAGAACATTAGCGGTTATACACCGATCGAACGCCGCCAACTTGGAATCGCTTATATTCCTGAAGACCGCTGGAAAGATGGCATTTTGCCTGAATTCTCCCTGTATGAAAATTTCATGTTGAACCGGTATGGGCTGCAGGCGAGCAATCATTTTTGGGTGCGAAGTAAATCTATATTCGATCGTGTAACTTCTTGCATCGATGAATATAAAATTCAAACTCCATCGGCAGACGAGTCGATCTCATCTCTTTCAGGCGGGCATCAACAGCGGGCTATCATTGCCCGTGAACTGCTGCAATCGCCCCGGTTGATTGTCGCTCACAATCCCTCCCGTGGTTTGGATATTCGGGCCGCCGGGTTTGTGCACGATATTCTGCATCGTTCGGCCGCCAATGGAGCGGCATTGCTTTTGTTTTCATCTGATCTGCACGAACTATTTTTATTGTCTCACCGTATCGCCGTGATCTATAAAGGACGTGTGGTTGAAATTCGTCAATCGAAAGAATGGACGGGGTATGAATTGGGCCGAGCCATGGTTGGGGGAGATTCGTGAAACGATTGCTGTCACTTTTTCTTTCCATTGCTCTTACGTTTTGTATCGTTGCCCTATTTTTGTGGGCCAATGGTTACTCTCCCTGGCTGACGGCTTATACCATCATTGAAAGCACCTGGTTTTCAAAAAGCGGATTCATACTGGTTCTAAGCAAAACCAGCATTTTCATTCTCACCGGACTTGCCGTGGTGATCCCTTTTCGCGCCGGACTTTTTAACATTGGTGGTGAAGGCCAAATGATTGCTGGCGCACTCATTGCCGCCGTGATCGGAACGATCCCTATGGGGCCGCTTGGTTTTCTGCACATCGTTATTGCTTTGCTCTCAGGTGTAATGCTTGGTGGATTGTGGGGAGGGCTGGCGGGATGGCTTAAAACTTCCCGGGGGATCCACGAAGTTATATCCACCATTATGTTGAATTTTGTCGCCTTTCGAATTGTTAACGAATTAACATTCAGCATTTTCAACGCAGGCGAAAGTGCCAGCAGAACCGCTATGATAGCCGATTCTGCCCGCTTGCCTGTACTTCTAAAAATAGGTGCTTCAAATACCTCGATTGGAATCGTAATCGCAATGGGACTTGCCATTGTTTTGAGCGTTCTTTTGTCTCGAACTTGGCCGGGGTTTCATTTGCGGGCAGTTGGCGCCAATCCACATGCCACTGAATCGGCGGGTATCTCATCCAACCGAGTTCAATTTTGGGCGATGTGTGTGGGCGGGGCGTGCGCCGGTCTTGCCGGATCGGTGCAGAGCCTGGGGGTGGATCACACTTTCTATGCCCGTTTTGTGGGAGGTGGTGGATTCGACGGCATTGCCGTCGCCTTTCTCGCTTTGGTTGAACCCTGGGCAACGATTCCGGCCGCTTTACTAATCGCAACCTTGCGCGCCTCAGACCGTGTTTTGCAACTGGACATCGGTTTGCCCAAAGAATTCGTGTTTATGCTGGAAGGGGTTTTGATCATCAGCATCGCTATATTTGCTAGAAAGATAAGCGCATGAATGAAGCTCAAGGCTCAATGGTATTTTTTGCGTTTAGCCTTTTGCATGCTGGATTTCTCAAAGGGGCCCCATTGTTGTGGGCGGCCATTGGCGGGGCGTATAGCGAACGCTCGGGGGTGATCAATGTAGGTCTGGAAGGGATGATGCTGACCGGCGCTTTTTTTGGTGTGGTCGGCGCCGGCCTGACTGGCAGCCCCTGGATTGGCGTTTTGCTGGGGGCAATCGCAGGCGGTATGCTTGGCTTGATTCACGCTGGAGTTTGTCTTCATGGCCAAGCCAATCAGATTGTAAGCGGAATCGGAATCAATTTATTCGCGATCGGGGTGACCGGCTTTTTGCTTTACAAAATATTCGATGCACGCGGCAATTCACCCGAAGTTGAAAAACTGCCTGTATTCATTTTTTCTCCCTTGCACATTGCTTTGATCTTGATTGTAATTTCCACCGTTTATCTTTTTTACAAAACCCGCTTTGGCCTTCGTTTGCGGGCGTGTGGTGAAAACCCCGCTGTGGTGCATTCGGCAGGCGTATCTGTGGGGTTGTACCGGTACACCGCTGTAACATTAAGTGGTGTTTTCGCCGGGCTTGGTGGAGTGCAGTTGTCTTTGGGTGATGTAAGCCAGTTTAGCATCGAAATGACCAATGGCCGTGGTTTCATCGCGCTGGCGGCCCTCATTTGCAGCGGCTGGCGTCCTGGCCGAGCCGCATTGGTCTGCATCTTTTTCGGATTTATGGAAGCGCTCAGCGAATACCTGCAATCCGTGTATCCCAATCTCCCCTCCCGCGCCATGCTGGCGCTCCCGTTTGTATTGGCTTTGATTGTTTTGTCGTTTAGCCGTCAAACTTCACACGCCCCACAATCCCTTGGGAAAGTCTAATGACTCAAAAAAAATCGAGTTTCTATAAATTTACAAAAAGAAAAGAGGCATGGCTCGGCCATAACCTCTATTTAAGGGGAGGAGGATGGGGGGAGGTGCTTTTGTATATGAATTTCGATGAAAATATCGAAAGTATTGCACATTCACAATTCCTAATCCATTTGTTCCTCAACTGTTTACTTCTAAATCAGACTCACAAAAAAAAGTAAAATACACACATAAAAGGCGACGATTGGTATAGCGGCTGCAAGTCCCATTTTCGTTTCTCCTTTCGTTGAATTGGCTTCACTATCCTTTACGAAATGAAACGAAAATATTTTCAAAAAATTGGATTTTGTTGAAAAAAATTTGCAATAGGTCAGCTATGTGATTTCATTCCCCTCCCAAGATTGGGAGGGGGTAGGGGAGGGTTGAATGAATACGATAAGCGAATCTCTTAACCTCTCCTAACACAATGTCATTTACTTTAGATCAAGTTGAATATTGAATGGGGAGGGCGAATCTCCTGATGAGCCGCTTGAACAAGAAACTGGCTCGGCGGGAGCCTCGCCCTCCCACTTAAGTTAATGATATTGCCTCCTAACCTCCACGCCACGGCGCGCAGGCCTAATTTCATTGGGGGAGGAATGGGAACACAGATTCTTTCAAAAATTTTCAATTATTTTTTTTAGGCTCTTCAAGTTCTTTTAACCCACCATTCCACTTTTTCAAACGTTGATTGCCTTGCAGCTCTGGAGTACTCTTTTGAAAAAAAAATATGGAGACAAACTTATGCCTTTGTTTCGGGATGGTGAATGTGAACCCTTGCGCCTGTGGCCTGAATATGCCCAAATTTTGGGATTCGCCGTATTCGCCTTATTCCTCAATTATGCTCTTGGATTCATCATCATGCCTCTCGGCTTTACCGATGCCCAGGAATTTCTCATTGAAATCACCAACAAAGGCGTTTTGTTAGGATTCCTCAGCGCCGTCTTGGTTGCCCCATTTTATGAAACCTTTCTGGGTCAATGGTTTCCATTGTTCGCCGCCAAAATTTTCCGCCGGAAGCCGTTCGAACAATTGATCTGGGCAACCGTGTGGTTCTCCATCCTGCACTTGTCTAACGGACCGGCTCATGTGATCCAAAATTTGGGGGTAGGCTGGGTCTTGGCCAGCTGTTTTCTGTTTTGTTGGAAAGAAACATTGTTCAAAGCCTTGCGAGTCACCTTCGCAGTGCACGCCATTCACAACTCCTTCGTGTATTCCATCTTTTTGTGGGCTCAGGCAAGTTCGGGTGTCTAGCCCGCTTGAGGTCATCTAAAACCAACTCTACCCCTTCCATTTACCCAAAATCTCCTTCAACTGGTCCGGAAACAAAGGTTTGGTAGCCACCGTATCAAACCCCAACGATTTCAAATACTCTTCATGGTGATCCAACGGGTCGGCCGATAGCACAACCAAGTATGCCGAACGGCTAGCCTCCAGTTCTCGCATTTTGTGGGCCACATCCGGCCCCTTCATGTCCGGCAGATGGTAATCACAAAGCACCACATGGGGCAAAAATTCTCCGGCCTTTTGAATCGCGCTTTTACCATCGTTCACCAAAATAGTTTCAAATCCTTCATCGCTATACTCTTCCAACATGATGGAACCCAGCGACGAGTTGTCTTCAATTATCATAACCCGCCAATTGGATTCCTCCCCAGAATGCGCATCTTCACTCGCAACACTGTATTCTTCAATCAAATCCAACAAATGATCCGTATTGACAGGTTTCATCAGGTAATGATCGAATCCTGCTGTTGACCGGTTTGCATCCGGTTTATACCCCGATACTCCGATCAATAGAATGTTTGCCAAAGCAGGAATTTTTCGAATGGCTTCAACCACGCTGTATCCGTCACACCCCGGCAATCCAATATCGACAATCATCACTTCAGGCACGGTTTCCTGCGCCAAAGCAATCACCTCATTTCCATTACCAACTAGCTGCACCTCGTGTCCAACTTCTTCGAGGATTAGTTGGAATGATTTGGCAAGATCAATATTGTCTTCAGCAATCAGAATTCGGTGTTTTCCCTTACGGGTTCGTACTGAAGCGGCTTTATTGGATTGCTCACTTGGTTCTTCTATAGTGCTGGGATCCAGGGTAGGCAATGTCACTGTAAATTCACTCCCCCATCCCAATCCTTCACTGTCCGCCGAAACCGATCCACCGTGCATTTCGACCAGATTTTTGACCAAAGCCAGGCCCATACCAAGCCCGGCATCACCGCGATTCAATTCTGTATCAATTTGCTTGAAGGTTTCGAAAATACTGGAAAGATTTTCCTGAGCGATTCCAACACCGGTATCCCGGCATCGCACCACAACAGCGTCATCTTTGGGTTCTGCGGTAAACCAGATCTTTCCCCCATTATCTGTAAACTTGACAGCATTGTTGATTAGGTTGGAAAAAATTTGTTGTAAACGGACAGAATCACCACACACGAAAACCGGCGAAGGGGGAGTGGATATCGTCAATTCGATTTGCTTTTCATCAAGGTTGGATTGCGCCGATAGCGAAACTGATCTCATTATTTCGTTAAGATTTACCGGCTCTTTTTTCAATTCGATCTTTCCCAGTGTAATTCGCGAAACATCCAGCAAATCATCGATCAGGCGTTGCAATTGGTCAGCCTGCTTCCCGATCATTTCTTTGGCCCATTGCCATCGTTCCGCTGTCGGTTCTTTTTCAAAGACATTTATCGCCATCGCCAAAGCCGTCAATGGGTTCCTCAATTCATGCCCCAACATGGCCAAAAATTCGTCTTTGCGCCGGTCGGCTTCTTTGAGCGCAGCCTCCGCCCATTTTTGTTCGGTTATATCTTCGCTATTTCCCACCAGACTCACTGCTTTCCCATTTTCATCCCGAATCAGCCGGCGGCTGTCGCGAAACCAACGGTACTCCCCGCTTTTCACCCGCCAGCGGTATTCTATCGCATCCACATTTTCATCACCGGAAATTACCCGCTCCAGATACTTGTTAAGAATATCCCTGTCATCAGGATGTAGACGTTCCGCAGCCTCTTCCATCGACATACCGATCAGTTCATTCATTGAAAAACCGGTCAATTCTTCTTGCGCGTTGCTCATAAACACATAACGCCCGCTGCGAAGATCGAACTGATGGATGCCAATTTTTGAATGTTTAACCAGAGAATCCAATTTTTTTTCACTGACGCGCAATTGTTCTTCCATTCTCTTGCGCTCGGTGATGTCTTGGGTAACACAAATCACCCCTATGATCTCGCCTTTTGCAGAGCGGAACGGAGCGGCAGAAACAAGCACATAGTTTTCCTGTTCGTCGTTTGGGGTATAAACAAATTCCACACCGGGGTTAACGGTTTCACCGCGAAGCGCACGCATACCGGGCCACTCTTCAACGGGGATGGACGCGCCTTCGACATCGATGGCGCGCCATATTTTCATTTGTTCAAGATCATGCGAGGGCATTGTTTTGGGAACATATTCCCGCATTTGGGAATTGCCGAAGATTAATCGACCATCACAGTTAAACACTCCCACACCAAGTGGCAATTGTTCCATTACAGCCGAAAGTCGTTCTTCGCTCTCCTGCAGTTGTGTTTCAACCTCAGAGAGGCGCAGTATTAACACCCCCTGATCGCCGATCACAGCATCAACCTGATGTCCTTTCAGCGCCTCAATGATTGCCTCTGCCTGCTGCAGCCGCTCTCTCAGTTTTTCCACTTCATCACTCATTCTTTATCTCTCAAAATTCACTTTTATTTCTCCCTCAACTAACAACCGTTTCATCATCCACCCCCAACACCATTCGCACCTTTTCACGATCATTTAAATTTCCAATAATCTTAATGCTAGCCCCCTCTTTCAACACCAAGAGCGTAGGTGTTACCATAATCTTATGTTCAGCCGCCAAAGCAAAATTATCCAATATATCTACAATTTCAATTTGGCAATTCCTCCCCAATCCATTTTCCAGTAGCATTGCAAAATTTTCCTTGGCGATGCGTGAATTAAGTTCGTTATCCACCACAAAAAGAATCAATCGGCATTCATTCTCATAATCTCTAGATGAAACCTCAGAAGCATCAGAAAAACCCAAATCTCTAATCACAATACTCCAATCGATAACATATCCTTTTTTTGCCCCCCCCAACAAGCTGATCATTCCCCACTTTTCTCTCCTCCCCCAAGTTGGGGAAGGCCGGGAGAGGGTTGTGGACTATCTTCCTGCTAATATTAAACATTCTCCATCCTGTATCCTCACTTATCAAAGGAGCCGAGGTGGGATCCAATTTAGAACCTATTGGCTCAACTCCATCTCCTGCAAATTAAAATCAATTCCACTTTTGGTGATCGACATGGGGACATAATGAAGCGAATGAGCCATCCCTCGTGACTTGATTACGAGTAAATTGCGCCGGAGTGTTTTGCCGTCATCCAAATATTGTATAGCAATCAACGTATCTACTAAAGAAGTAATTTTCTCCAGGCTGATGTTGTTAATTTCTGTGCTTGAATCATATTGTTTGGTAAACAAACAGGTGATACCTTTTTCTTTGCACACCGTTAACAGTCGGATAAACAACTCGAAAGCTGCTTGATCTGTTCCCATCCGAGAAAAGGCCGAAATGGCGTCTACAACAATATGATGCGGCGCAAATTCTTCGATCGTATCCAGAATCCAAAACAAATGATGCTCAACCCCAGCCGATTCGGGCAAGGCGCTTAACATGCGCAGCGTTCCCGCTTGATAAGCAGATCGAAGATCGACACCAACACTGCTCATTTCTAACAAGACCGTTTCATCCGCCTGTTCAAAGTTGACATAGAGAACCCGTTCTTTTGCGTGGCAGGTGGCCTCGGCAAACGTACTAACAAGCGTGGTTTTTCCCGATCCACTGGGTCCGCTTACAAGAATGCAGGATCCCCGGAAATAGCCTCCATCCAATCTCCTGTCCAGCTTATGATTTCCACTGCTGAGCCGTTCATTAGTAACCTTCTGAACCAAAGACAAATTCGAAACCGGCATGATCACAACACCCTTGGATGAAATAATATAGGGATATTCATTGCTCAAAAAATTGGAACCACGATACTTCATCACCATAAGCCGCCGGGTTCGAACCTGTCCCAACAAGCGTTGATCCAGACAGAGTACGCAATCGCTCATGAAATCCAAGAAAGGATAAACCAATGTTTGATTCGTATCGGTTTTGGCCGTCAAAAGTGTGGTCAATCCCAAATCGCGAAGACGGTCGTGCAGGATATACAATTCTTCCCGTTCCCGTTCGATATCACCAAAAATACGCATCAACACATCGATGGCGTCCAACACCACTCGATGGGCTCCCAACGAACGGGTATGGCCTACGATGATCGAAAGCAAGCCTTGAATATCAAATTCACCTGCCCGTACCGCATGATGGGGAATTTCAGCAGTGATGATTTTGAGCTTCCCTTCTTTCTCCAAAGATGCGACATCCATCCCTAACGAAGCAAAATTGGATCGCAGATCATCTTCTCGTTCTTCAAACGATATAAACACCCCTGGCTCATTCTTGAGAGCTCCACGATAGAGAAATTCCATCGCAAATACAGTTTTCCCCGTTCCGGCTCTACCCCCGATGACGGTAATACGGCCAATTGGTACTCCCCCCTTCAAAATTTCGTCCAACCCTCGAATATCGGTGGCAACCTTGGATATAGGCACCCCCTCTGTCTTTGAAACAGAAGTTTCACGATCAAGTGAGCTCATACTTTATTCCTTTGTTTTCGGCTTTGGAAATGAAATTCACAATCAAGTAATTTCTCATTATACATCAAACCAATGGTTCTTTCGTCAACAAATGGCAAACTTCCACCCCATCATCCAAATCTTCCCAATAGATGGCATATCCTTTCGGCTCGATCGACCAATTCTCCCGCTGTTCTGGAGTGGCCTGAGCCAGCCAATTCAACCATTGAATTTGATCCATCGGCAAAGCAACTTCACGCCCATCACTTAGTGAGGTAATGAATAGATTGCCATCAAATCGTACGTGGTTGGCGGTCACTTTTTCTTGGATTGATTTATTGAATGAAGTAGTCATACCAAGCCTCCAATAATCTCTCTTGATTTTGTTGGGTTAAGCGAATAATGCGGTTCATGGTTTGTTCGTTGTAACCATAATTATACTCGACTCTTATAGTTTGAAGCCAAATTTTTGCCATACGTTTATCCCGAATCACATGTACATGAGGTGGTTCATGTATATCTGATGAATAGAAACGAAATTTATAGCCTTCGATAATAATGGTAGGCATGTTTCGTAAATTTCTTCTGCACTTTATAAATTTCTACAAACCATTCCCGATTCCATCCCATTTCTCTTCAAATTCTTCAATTGCATATTGCTTAGGTTGCAGCCAATAAGAAACTTTACCGTCTTTTTCACCTCGGTGCGCCATTGCTCGAACTTCATGTGGAAGAAGTATGAACGTTTCCGGTTTTCCAGTACCTAGTGAATTGGCAATAATCCAGAAGTCGCCCATTATCTTATCCAGGTCATTTCCAAGTGGAACAGGATTTCGTTTGCTTAAACTCTTAACCTGAATCGTGAGCATACGTCTACCATCCATACTAAAACAAATGACGTTAACTCCTCTAGCATTTCACGATGTTGGCATTACATTCCACCCAAATCCCGAAAGTCGATAGCAAACATAGTACAGACCGATGTTTCCTACTATTTGAGAAGGTATTTTCATTGTAATGTACCTATGATCTTTGGTAACAAGCTAATTCATTTTCACTGGTTAAAATAGTAAATGATTTTATATACTTCCTCAATACAAAAACCCAAACAAATACAATGGAATCTCTCCCTTCCCTCCATAAACGATATCATCTTTTACGAGAAAGGCTTTTTTCGATTCATCCCTTATTTGCTTGCGGGTTCTGCACTTTCCTCCGATTTCAAAAACGATGTCATCAACCATGAAATCCCCGGTTTGACTGTAGAAGATTTTCTTCCCCGCATTTCGAATTATTTTGATGAAAAAAATTTCTCGTAACGTTCCAATATGGCTCGAATCTCCAATTTCTTCTATGATCACCTGATACATATCCGGATTATCCAAAAAGATTTTTTCCGTCGGCCGAAGCAAATGACTGCCGGATTGTTTCGACTGGATCAATTCGATAAGCCCTGTTTCATAGAGGATATTTAAGTAATTCTGAATGGTCTTGTTATCCAAACCAATATTTTTTGCGATACTATTCCGGCTAAGTTCTCCTGGGGGAATTGTTGCTATAAAAGCGAGTATCCGCTTGAAGTAGGGTAGGTTTTCTGTCTTGAGTTTGTAGAAGTTTGAAATATCTTCGAATATGGTCTTTTCCACGATTCGTAATAGTTTTTGATGATAGGTTTTTTTGTCTTCCAAAAAAAATGGATAATAACCGTGCTTGAGATAGTCTTGAAAATAGCCTCGTATTTTATCAATGGATCCAAATTTATCCTCATATCTCCCCTTATCATGAATTAACGATTCAAATGAAACCGGTTCTTCTTTTGTAATTCCATTGAACCAAAGAAATTCGCGGAAAGATAAACCGCCAATTTTGTAGATCACACCACGGCGGGATAGATCATAGGTCCCACGTGTCAGATTGATGCTTGAACTACCTGAAAAAACGATTTTCATATCGGGATACGAATCATAGATATTCTTAAATTCTTGGTCCCACGTTGGATATTTATGAGCTTCATCAAAAAAGAAAATATGTACGCCATATACTTCGTATAGTTCATTGACAAAATCAATAAGCCTATTGCTAGAAAAATAGATGTGGTCTAATGATACGTATAAACAAGAATCTTTGTCTTCAATGTTTTCTTTGATGTATTGCAAAAGCAACGTAGTTTTTCCGGTCCCCCGTGGGCCAATTAATCCTGTAATTCTATTGTTGATTTGAAAAGTTGGAAAAAGATACCGGTAAGTAGAATACTTGGTATTCTTTAATAATCTTTTGTATGTGGTTATAAAATTACTTATCATTGGAATACACTCCTATATTTACAAATTGTATTTGGAGTATACTCCAAATAAAACAGGAAAAGTATTTTTCCTCTCCAGACCGCCAAAACCTGCCCCCCCATAATTTGGCGGTCTGGTATCAATTCTTTATCAAATGATTGTCGTCCGGTTTCGGGCCGATGTTCAGCAGCAGGC
>CAZEZQ010000045.1:0-9490 GCA_964516245.1 uncultured bacterium
AGTTTGCCATTTGTTGACGAAAGAACCATTGGTTTGATGTATAATGAGAAATTACAGAATATTGAAGATCGAGGGTTACAGAGGAGAACAGAAAAATGGCAACCCGGCAAATTACTCTCCATATTCCGGAAAAAGTGCTATTAGCGGAAACGACTGATGAAGCCTCTTTTGCCGGTGAAATTTGTATTTTGGCAGCGGTAAAATTATATGAGTTAGGCCGTCTTTCATCAGGCCGTGCAGCCAAATTGGCAGGTATGGCCCGTGTCGAGTTTTTGTTGTCATTAGGCCGTTATAAGGTGTTCCCATTTCAAGGCGAATTAGGCGATTTGGATAATATCCATGCCTGATGCTATCAGCAACACTTCGCCCCCGGTTTATCTTCACCGTATAGAAGCTATTGATATTGGAACATCACTTCAATTAAAAGATGGTTTATGTCGTGATATCAATTATAAAGTCTCAACATTGGAAGGTGTTGAAATTATAGCTAAAATTCCCGCATTTTTTAATTATAGAGAGGCGGGCTCGATGATAGAAGTAAAAATTTTAAAAGATTTATATACTATATGAGAACATAATTATATTAAATATATCGTAGAAATGTGTTGACATCCTTCGTAAAATGAATTGATTTTTAAATTGATGATGAGTAGCACTGACGAACCGGCAAAAAGTCTGATCCATAAAACAGGCACACAATGTATAGTAATGCAGGCATCCAAAATACTCCATATGATGATGCAGGCGAGGACGCCTGCGCTCCAAAAAAGACTTTTTGCCAAATTGCCAGAATAAATACACGTTTCATTCGTTTTACAAATATAATTTTTTGATGGAGTGCCGGCATGAAAAAATTGATTCTCTCTTTCCTCTGTTCTGTCTTACTGATTGTAATTCATACGTCCGAAGCCAAAGATCAATTCGATGTAGTCATCTACGGCGCCACCCCGGGCGGCATCACCTCCGCTGTGGCTGCGGCCAGGGAGAACATGCCGGTTTTGCTGATCGAACCCAAACAGCACGTAGGCGGCATGTATACCAGCGGGCTCAACACCGCTGAGAGTGAGCACATGCTGAAATGGACCTATGGAGGCATCGCATTAGAATTTTACCAGCGGCTGGCGGATGTATATGGGGAAGATGATCCCCAATTCTATTTTGAATCGCATGTTGCCGAAAAAGTGTATTTGGATATGTTGCAAGAAGAACAAATTGAAGTGCGCTTTGGCAAACGTGTACTATCTACCGGCAAAGAAGGTAGAGCCATAAAGAGTATTGCTTTGGATGATGGCAGCACCATACAAGGCAATGTGTTTATCGATGCTACCTATGAAGGAGATTTAATGGCCCGTTCAGGTGTATCGTATACCTGGGGGCGTGAAAACCGTGAAAAGTACAACGAATCACTGGCAGGAATTCGCATGGAAGAAGACTCAATCTCTGCCTCTCCATATGATGAGGACGGCAATTTACTCCCAGGAGTCTCACTCACCAGCGGCCGGCTTACGCCCGGCGAAGGGGATAAGAAGGTAATGTGCTACAACTACCGCTTGTGCTTCACCAAAAAGAAAGACAATCAAGTGCCCTTCACCAAGCCAGACAATTACAAACCCGAACTGTACATATTGTTGAAGAATTATCTGCAATCCATGCAAGAGCAGAACAAAGAAGTCAAATTCCGCATGATCCTGGATATGTATCCAAGACGCAATGGAAAATTTGAAATCAACAACAAGCAGAACGCCATTATCTCGATTGGTTATTTTGGCGGGCAATTTGAATATCCAGATGCCTCGTATGAAAAACAAGATGAAATCTACCAAAACCACAAAGATTACACGCAAGGCCTGCTGTATTTCTTACAAAACGATCCAAGCGTACCAAAATCATTACGGGATGAAGTTGCTCAATGGGGATTGGCCAAAGATGAATTCACTGATAACAATAACTGGCCCTATTACCTCTACATCCGGGAAGCCCGGCGTATGATCGGTGAGTATGTAATGACTCAAGACGACATTTTAAACAGTCTTACGAAAGCCGATTCCATCGGCATGGGATCGCATTTTATCGACAGCCATCACGTGCAGCGAGTGGCAGTCTCAAAAGAGGCGTTCGCCAACGAAGGCCGCATCTGGCGAATTGGCCGCGCCTATCAAATCCCTTACCGTTGCATAATACCGAAACAGGATGAATGCACCAATCTATTGGTACCGGTAGCTTCCTCCTTCAGCCATGTGGCCTTTTGTACCTACCGCTTGGAATCCCAATGGATGATGAGTGGACATTCAGCTGGCGCAGCCGCTGCATTGGCTGTAAAAGATGATATAGATGTACAAGAAATCGGCGTGAAGAACCTGCAACAACGTTTAACCGAACAAGGTCAAATCATCAATTATGTGGAGGGCAAACCGAAAATGTTTCAAGGTGGACCGGGCCATCCGGAATTTTAATTATTATCTTTTTTTATAAACCATACCACTGCCATGGACAGTTTCAGTAGAACCTTTTTGCGGCTCAACAGATTCTTCCGTTGCACCTTCTTGGGCGTATTTTTTAATAACACTTTCTAATTCAGCAATGATTTCCTGCATTTCGTTGATAATCTGATAACGGTCTTGCAACCGTTCGTTATATTGATCCAGCATATTGCTGATTTTGTCTGCCGTAATATTTTTTATTTCAGCCGGGCTGACATCCGACTCTTTCAGCATTTTGAAACATTTGGCCACAGCCAGTAGAGTTTCTTGATTCGATTTTGGAAGAAGCCGCAAATTCTGCCGCAGAAAATTTTGCGAAACAATCATAAATTCATTGCCCAGATCGGCCTCTCGCTGCATGATTTGTTTTTTCACTGTTAAGTGATCACGAACTGATTCCAAAAACGCAACCATATATGTATTTTCCTGCTTTGGAATCCCTTTGCTTTTTTGAATGAAATCACGAAGTTCTTTTTCGGCATTGCTGGATATAAGCGCTTTCTCTTCACTATTTTTTTCTTTCATAAGAAAAAATTTGCGATGGGCATGGATGTTTTCACTATCCACTCTATAGGTGGATGTTGATACAAACCAATCAATATACCCCCGTGCCCGATAGATCGATGCCAAACATGTTTGATGACGGGTTTCGGCTGACGTGGTGAGTTCGTTGAGCAGGCGATTCCGCTCTTCGTCACTTTCCAAATTGGATTTGAAGTAGAGTAAATCCCGCAACTTGTTTTTGAGTTTATTGCTATCGTTGCTCATAATACTCCCAACGGCAAAGAATTAACACACACAATAATTTTACATTACTCACTAATAGGTTACAGATTTTCAGCCCTCAATGCAAGCGGAAAATATCATTCAAATTACATATCCGCTTCCATCGCTTCTTGGGGAGACGCGGGCTTGGAAAGAGTGGATTTAAGAAGAGTGTAGCCGTTTTGAGCGGCGCGCCAAAATTCCAGTGGCGTTTTCATATCACTGATTTTGCGGAAGATATACTCAGGCCGGAGATGAAATTCCCGTATCGCTTTGTTCCGCAATTGATGGACTTGTTCGCTCGAGAGTGTTCCAATATCCATTTGCGGCAAAGCGATGGAATTGTCGACACTGTCGATATCTTTATCGGTCCAGCCTTGGCGAATGGCTTCCGCCCGCAAATCGGTACCCATTCGAGGGGCCGCGACGTTAAAAGAAACAAAATCAGGGTCAATCTCTTTAGCGAAATCAATGGTTCCCAGCGCGGTTTGCTCGGTCTCACCCGGCAATCCCAAAATAAAGTGCGCCAGTGTGCGAATGCCCAACTGGCGGCACAGCGAAAAGATCTCTTTCACTCGCGCCGGTTCAATCCCCTTTTCAATCGAATTCAAGATTTGCTGGTCAGACGATTCGACCCCAAATTGAATCGTGTGGCATCCTGCTTTTGCCATCAGTGAAAGAATTTCTTCATCCATCACATCCACACGAGAAAGCGTCACCCAATCAAAATTCAATTGCTCATCGATTAAACGATTGAGAAATTCGGTGGTATGCTTGCGATTCACGCCAAAGGTCAGGTCTTTGATCCACAATTCATGGATACCGAGATCTTTCAGGTAACGCAGTTCAATCATGGCGTTATCAATATCGCGCAGTTTGTGATCCCACTTGCCGTTGAAACAAAAACTGCAGGTATAGGGACAGCCGAAATCGGTTAGGAACGAAGCAAACAATCGGCGCCGGCCATGTGGAATGCGGTATTTGTGCATTGGGATAAGGTCATAGCGTGGGAGAGGGAAGGAGTAATAGCGCTTGCCAGGATCCACCCCGCGGAGTACCTCACCCTTTTCAGTTTTAAACATAAAGTTTGGCAATGAATCGGTTAGCGGCGTGGTTCCGGATTGCGCATCCCACGCATGCAAAAAGTGATCGATGCTATCGCTGGTAAAATCAAGCAGCACACCTTGAAGCCAATCATTTTTGCCTAACATTTCCCTGCCCTTGCTAACCATCACATCGCCAGTTCCGATGACAGGAATCTGTTTGGGTAAATTTAAACTTTCCAAAAAGGCAAAATCATTCTTCCAACACACTCCACCCGTCAAAAACACAATCGCGTCCGGTTTGCGTTCCCATACTTCTTCAGCCGCCTTATTGAAATCCATGCGATCCACATTGGCGTCCAGATATTCAACTTCGTGGCGGCGAGACAATATGCCGCTCTGCACGACTAAGTCATAGGGATGCCAATAGTAATATCCCTTGGCCGAGTGGCTGCAATAATAATCACGCAAATAAGGCTTATCGCCAGGTGGATTCAGTAGCAATACTCTCATAATAACTCTCTATACTTTCACTCATTTCCAATAGAAGAATTCGTGGTTTTAGGTTAATTGTAAATATCACGACGGTGGCCAATGTGAAGAACTATAATTTTATTTTTAGCATCATCAATTTCATAAACAACTCGGTAATTACCAATACGTATACGCCAGCCGTCTCGGTCAACCAATTTCTTACTTCCTATTGGCCTAGGGTTATTGCCCAAATCCGAAATGGACTTTTTTATGTGGTAATAAGACTCCTCATCAAGTTTAGACAATTCTTTTTGTGCGTTGCGCGAGATGTATAATTTGTAGGGCATTATCGATTCTGTTCAATTTCCTCAATTGCTTGCTCAAAAGGTATAACTTCTTCATTTGAATGTTTCGCATCATCATAGGCACGTATTGCCTCTAATTCCTCAAGATCTTCAAGAATTTTTTTATATTCCTCAACTGACAAAATAATACCTGTGCGATTTCCTGATTCATCAGTTATATATTTCTCACTAGAGAGAGGCATTGCAATTCTCCTCTTTTAAATTTAATCAATTTACTATTCATTGTACCACAATTATCAAGCAACCAAGTCGCGGAGTTGTCGAAAACCGTAAATAAAATAATTTTTTAACACCTTAGGTGATGGGTTGCTCGTCAAGGTGCGAAAGATATACCCAGGCCGCAAATAGAAACTCCGCAAGGCTTCTTTGCGCAAGGGTTCTAATTGCTCGATGGATAAATACTTTGTCGGAATCGCCGGATGATTGTACGCCTGTTTGGGGAACTCGCCCTCTTTCAGCAATCCTTCTTCGACCGCTATGCGGTAAAATTCTGTGCCATGAAATGGATAGCTGTAAAAGAACTCAATAAAATCGGGGTCCAATTTGCGTGCAAATCGTTTGGTATTTTCGAATGTTTCCAAGTTTTCCCAGGGGAGACCAATTAAGAAATACACGCTGCTTTTCACTCCCACTTTGCGGCACAGCCGAATCGCCGGTTCAATGGAATCAAAATCAACCAGTTTCTTCATTTTTTCCAACATATCGGGATCGCCGCTTTCCACTCCAAACGAGACCAGCCAGCAGCCTGCCTTTTTCATTTCAACCAGCATCTCTTCGTTAATGGTATCCACGCGGCTGTTGCAGGCCCATTCGATATCCAATCCTTCTTCTTGTATCGCTTTGCACAATTGCTTGACCCATTTTTTGTTGGCGGTAAACAGGTCCGAACGGAAGAGAAATTGCCGGATGCCCAACTTCACACAGTCTTTAAGTTCTTCAATCACATTCTCAGGAGAACGGTTGCGCACTGATTTGCCGCTCACTGGCTGCGCCAGGCAAAAGATACAGGGAAAAGGGCAACCGCGGCTGGTCACAATGGTGGCCTGCATTTCATCCACATCAGGCCGAATGTATGACGTATTGTCGATCAAATGCCGGGCCGGAAAGGGGATTGTATCGATGTTCTGTATATACCCCCGCTCTTCATTTCGTGTGGGGGTTCCCTCTTCGCGATAGGTGATTCCGGTGGTCTCTTTCCATGGATGGCCGCTGGCTAGTTCACAGATCGTTTCTTCGTATTCCCCACGCATGATGATGTCTATGGAGGGATAAATGTCCAGCGATTCACGGTCGAGATGAATGAAATGCGCCCCCTTGGTCACTGTAACGATTTGTGGATTTATCTCTTTGGCCATGGTGGCGGCTTTTACATCATCTTCCAGCGTGGGTGTAGTGATCGAAAGAATCAGCGCATCGGGCTGAAAGTCGCCCAGCGTTTGGCGCAGATGATCCCATGAGAGATTTTGTGCGGGAAAGTCAATGACTTTGCATTCCACCTCTAAGCTCTCCAACGAACCGGCCATATAAAGCAGATCCATGGGTGGGCGCAGGGCCACGGTGTGCAATTCTTCCAGCGGGGTTTGGCAACGTTCTTCGCGAATGTATTTGCCCGTCGGGGGAACAATGAGCAGGGCTTTTTTCCAGGCTCTTTCTAACACGTCTTACCACCTCTAATCAACAATTCGATAATCATTATATTTATGCACATTGGCATACCATTCACTGAAATCTGCTTGACCGCTCATAACCTGTTTGGCGGCATGCAATCCCATCTGAATGGCTTGATCTATGTTGTTATGGCGAAATAATCCTTGGCGTCCGACCGTGATGCAGTTTCGCAGACTTTCGATATAGTTCAATGCCTTTTGCAGGCTCTCTTCATACCCTATATGATATACAGGATAACCGTCTCGAATATGGACAGCAGTGGCATCTTTTGCCTGCTGGGGAACTAGTCCAGATTCGATCAACACCGTTTCCACTTGTTGTTTCAAATCATCAACCTTCGCATTCCATATTGTATCACCTACATCACAAGTAAATTCAATGCATAAACACGTTTTCCCCTCTACCGGCCTGCTAGGAATAAAGTTTCCCGGCACACTAATTCGTGTAAATGGAACGGTTTCTTCAGGATAATACAACCAGGTATCATTGATCTCAAATTCACCTTCAAAAAGAAGATAAAGCAGCACAATCGCACGGTAGCCAAGTTTCTCAGCAGATTTCGCCACTTCTTCAAGCGGGCTTGGATTCATCAAATGAAAGAAAGAATAAAGTGGGATCGTGTTGATAAGAATGTCGCAGTCAAACACAGTGTGTTCATCCTCACGTTTGGCAGCGACACGATCGATTTTTCCATCCTCTTTATGAATGCCCTGTATGAAATGCTCACAGCGAATCTCACCACCTTTGGCTTGAATATCTTCAGCGAACTGAGTGGCAATTTGCCCGATCCCATTTGGAGGATACAAAAATTCCGCCACATAGGTTTGCTCACTCGATAGAAAACTATCTTTCAATGCATCCCAAATGCTGTCACCACGCAGCCGAACCCGCGCAGTTTCAGCGGAAATCTGTCTGGGCGGCAATCCCCAAACCTTTTCCGCAAAAGGTTTGAAAATCCGTTCATACAAACTCTTGCCGTAATACCCAATGACATATTCTTCATACGATTCAGATTTCGTTGAACGATTGCGAAATAAAACCGCCAGCGCAGAAAGTGTAAATGAAATCGTCTGAGCCAAGCCCAGCGCTTTAAGCGTATGCACTGGGCTGACTGGATAAGGGATGTAATGGCCGTTGAGATACATCCGGCTTTGACGCGGCACTTTCAGCATCCGTTCTTCACAGAATGATTTTATAAACTCTTTGATTTCGTCGATTTCAGTATGAAAACGATGGGGGCCCAGATCGAGAATAAAATCGTTCCAAATCAGAGATTTGGCCAATCCCCCGGGCACTGGGTCCCGTTCAAGCAATGTGACATGATAGTCAGATGATGTATTTAAGAATTTCCATGCGGCAGCCAGTCCGGTCATGCCAGCACCGAGAATCAAAACTTTCTGCATTTCTTTTACGCTCGTTCTTTGATGGCCGGTTTGGCTTTTTTAGTGCTCCAAAACAAACGAATCCCGATGATAGTCTGCATAGCGATCACGAAATCCCACCAGCCAATTTTCTTGCCTTCCGCAAATGTCCGCGCTTTGAAGGATACCGGCACTTCGTGAATATCATACCCCAACTTAAGCACCTTGCTGGTCACCTCAGGGCAAAACTCGAATCCGTAACATTCAAGCGGGATACGCTCAATCACTGAGCGATGAAAAGCTTTATAAGCAGTGGCTTCATCAGTAATTCGTTTTCCAAAGAGAATCGACACCGTCTTGGCTAATATTAAATTGGCCACCCGATTCGGCAGCCGCATATTTTTAACCGTCCCCAAAAAACGTGAACCATACGAGATCAGTGCCTTGCCCTCGACAATGGGTTCGATCACTCGAACGATATCTTCTGGTTCGTATTCCATATCGGCATCTTGAATGATCACAATATCTCCAGTGAAATAATCCAACCCGCTGCGAATGGCGGCCCCTTTCCCCATATTCATCTCATGCTTCAACACGATCGTATCCGATTTGGCCTTCTCTGGCTCTAAAATTTGCTCCGTTTTGTCCGTAGAGCAATCATTCACCAAGATGAGTTCCTTATTCTCCCAAGGGATCAAACGCACGTATTGCAGCACTTCAGGCAGAAGTTCCTCTTCATTATAAATAGGAATGATAATTGACAATTTAAGTTGCGCTTGGTTGTTATCCACGTACTTATCTTTACAGCCTCAACAGTTCAGGCCTAATCATTATTTAATACCTAACGAGTCACTTTTAACCCCAACGGGGCAATATAAGTTAGCCCAGGGCATCGCCCTGGGATAAAATGAGGATAATATCCCCTAGCCCTGAAAAAGGGCGTAATAAAAATTTACTCATAATTCAATTAACGATATTGGGTATTGTATTGAATTAAATGCCAGATTCAAAAGCGTTAGTAACTTTTTCACAATATTTTACATGCTGAAATTTGAAATAGGCGGGAGAGATAAGGATTTATGGCTCAGTACTAGTATCTATGGTTAGCTTACTGAGCCACAAATGATTGCTTTTGGAGTAAATTTCAATCCACAATTTACTGGGAATCATCAGTTTGGTTTTCAAACCTCAACTTGCCTGATCAGATTTTGAAAATCATCCAAAGAATTCACATTAAACACTTTTTTTCTCAAACTTCGTAATTGTTCAAGATCTTCTATACGCTCAATTTCATCAATCAATGAAGTTGGCAATTCATCAAACCGATAGGTTAA
>CAZEZQ010000045.1:9500-14004 GCA_964516245.1 uncultured bacterium
AGGTTAAAAAGTCTAGAATCGCCGATTGAGCCTCTTTTATACTTCCTTTTTCCATCCCTTTTTCCATCCCTTTTTCCATCCCTTTTTCCATGGCAAGTTGTTCGTATGGCGCTATGAATGGCATATTCGTAGTCTCCTTTAATTCATCAATTTTTTTGAGAAATGACTGCTCCAAATTTTTCGGTAGAGTCATAAGGGCATCAATAAATTTGAATAAATAATTTGCATCCTTTTCTGTAAACCCTTGTTTTATTAACTCTTTTATAATCTCTATTTTATAGTTCAACCTCAGAGTTAAGTCCTTCTTACTCTTCAAGGTATTTAAATGCGCAATCACGAAATACGCAAATACATTTTTGCTTTTCTTCAGTTCTTCAACCCGGTCTTGATAATCCAACAGTTTCACCGTTGGGAAAATCAAACTCACCCGGCTCCCCCATAGATCATACTCAAAGCGATCAGGCCTCCAACCGGCTTGATCGTCACCCAGTATTGCCAAACTCATGATTGGTTTCTGATAAAGAAGATAAAGACGGCTATTATAAATGTACATTCGTTTTGGCAAACTTGCATCTGGCTGCGACTGAATCTCAATGTGAATATACACCCATGTTTCTTCACCATTTTTCCGAAAAACTTTTATGAGTTTGTCTACGATGCGTTTTCCCACTTCGGCTTCTGGACGAATCTTATTCAGTTCCTTATCCAGCGATTCATACCCTTTTTCCCAGTCAATATCATTATACACCTGAGGGAAAAACAATTGCATGAATTCTTTTAGGAACACATCAAGACATTCCTTCCACACGCTGTCAAAATCAATCGGTTCCCATTGCATTCTCTCTGTATTCCTTTCCATATGGTATATCCACTCCAGTGATCCTTTTTGGTGTTTTGGCAATTTTCATGCTGCTTGGTGGTATTTCAAAATTCAACAAAACAAGGCATATACTACAGAAGAATCTAAACAAGACAAATAAACCAGCGATAATACTATTTCAACCAATCCTCCCGTATTCGCTTACTCAATAATGTTGTTTTTCCAGCCGGTTCAATTTTGTACTCCACTTCCATCCATTTAGGATTAATCTCCAAAGGAACTCGCAACAACCGGTCATCCCGCAAAAGAGTCATTTCAACTATATTCTCATCCTGAGTATGACGGTGAAGCACATCCTCAAAATCCCGCATAAGCACGCGCTCATCGTTGAAGGCAATTAATATATCAAAATGATCCAATCCCGCATATGCAGAGGGCGAACGGTCCGCAATCCAATCAATTTGGGGATACCCACCGGGTGCGGATTTGAGATGCATCCCCGTATAAGGCACGGGTATATCACCTTCTTTTGGTATTAAATTTAAACCCGCCAAATCAAGATAAAACTCAAATGGAATATCACCGGGCGTGGCAATCATGTTTTTATAAAAGTGATTCCATGATGTACCCGTAGTATCTTCCAAAGCCTGCAAAATGTCATTTGTCGTATAAGCCCGTCCTTGAATGTAATAACTGTCTGCTTCAGACTCTAGATACATGCGTTCATAGAACAATCGAAAAAAATCTTCAAACGAATTCTTGTTCTTTGTGCGGTGTCGAATTTCTATATCCATGCAATAGCCAATCAATTGGCCTTTGAGGTAATAATTGATCCAAACATTGTTCCAATCGGCGTTTGGGCTGTGATCAACCAACCAAGTATCAAAACTGGCCTGCTCAGCACTGCGCTCATGTCTTCCTGGTGTGGAACGAAACTGCTTGATATTCTCGCTCAGGCGTTCAAAAAACTTTTCCTGTGTCCACAAGCCAGAACGCAGCATCAACAAATCAGCAAGATAACTGGTGCATCCCTCAGCAAACCAAAGCAATTTCGTGTAAACCTCTTGCGTATAATCAAACGGACCGAGATTCTGGGGCCGCAGGCGTTTGACATTCCATGCATGAATCAGCTCATGCGCAGCGATCCAATAGGTCCAATCCATCTGTGTGTTGTATTCAGATAAATCGTGATTGCGAGTGATTTGAAAGCAATTGAGATGCTCCATCCCGGCTGTTGTTCGTGAATCGGGCAGAAAATGGAAGAAAAAGGTGATGGTATCCGTATCCAACGGCCCCAACATAGAAACAGCGGTTTGCTGCAATTTTCGAATATTGTCAACAAAGGTTGGGATATGCTTTTTTACCCCGTTATTCACGATACAAACGCGGTACTCGGTGTTTTCAATCCGAAAGCGTTCAAGATGAAACTCTCCCAGTTGCGCCAATTCATCAATCATACGGTCGTAATGGGGGAACTCAAATTCAGATTGGCCCAACTCGCCCGCGCTTGAAAGAATAAACCAATGTTGTGGATATTGAATGGAAAGACGAACTGGATTGGATTTATACCCCACCAGATACATATAAACACTGGCGCCATCGACAAAAGCATGCTGGCCGTTCAGTTGCGAATAATCACCGGAAAGCGTATTGGCATAAACCTGGTATGATACGGTAACACCATCATTGTGATTGGTTTGCACACGCCAAGTCTGCTTATCAATTTTTTGGAAAGAGAGAGGCTGCTCTTCACTTTTGGCTTGAAAATCTCTCACATTTTTGGCGAAATTCTGAATTTCATACCGCCCAGGAGACCAAGCCGGCATTTGGAAATCTAGAGATTCCTCTTGTATCCCATTAATGGCAATTTGAACATGAAAATAATGCGAGATAGGGTCTTTTAGAGAAATGGTATACTTGATTTCCAGTGAAAAAGCAGAAAACAAAAAGGGGCTGAAACCAAGCAGAAAAACGACAATCAGCAATCGCCTCATGTTTCAACCCCAAGTGTTGTAGGGTGGGCTAAAAGCGAGGCGTAGCCCACCGTTTGAAACTTCATCCTCATCTAATCAATTCTACTTCGTCCAATAATCAACCACAAACACATCGTCCAAATGGGGTTTCAACACTTCAACAAATGCTTTGTGTGCTGGATGCGGCAAATACTTATCCCGGTCTTCCGCTGTTTTGAAGGTCCCCACAAAACAATGTGTAAATCCTTTGTTGAGGTTTTCCGGGCTCACATTGGTTCCCCACTCAAAATCAACAATAAATGGAATCTTCTCTTCCAACGCCACAAATTCTTCCACCACCTTGTCAATATCCTCTTGCGAAGCTGAATCTTTGAACTTAAAACAAACCACATGGCGAAGCAAGCCATCTTGCTCTTTGCTGGTGTGTTCGGATGCATAAGCCATCATAAAAACTCCTGCGATCAAGAATGCGGGTAAAAAATAGCGCCTAAATGACATAGATATTCCTCCAACGTTTGATTGAATTTGATTCATGATGCTGCGAACCTAGCATAAGAGAAAAAGATTGGCAAGTGGAGCAATCGAAGAGAGTTACTTGTTTTTCAGAAAAACATTTTTAATATATTTCTTGTTGACCGTCCTGTAGATATCAAAATCTATATCAATCGAAATAATTTCTTTAATTTTAAGTGATTCTGCGGTAACGGCGAGAGTTGCATCAGCAAGGTCCATGGGACAATCACGATATTTTTCGGTAAGTTGGATGATTCTATCAAGGGATTTCAATTCGATATTGTAAATAACAATCCCCCCGTCATGGATCCACCGTAAAAAGTCCAACTGTGCACGAATATCGAAATCAAGCATATGACTCACTTCGGTGATGACAGGCCACGTTGTGACAAGTTGCGCCGAAGTTTTCTGAAGAAAACCTCTGATTTGGAGATGGTACTTGTCATCCTTATCAAACAATGCAATCAATGGACCAGAGTCAACGAGCAGATTTCTCACGAATCTTTTCCTTGAGCATGCGCTTGTAATCCACAGATCGGTTGCCTTCACCAGAACCATATTTGCCGAACAACTCTTCGCCAAGTTCGAAAGATGACTGCTGATTTCTCTTCGAGTTTACATATTGTTCTAGTGCCTTGCAGATAATCTGTGTCTTGGTTGGATTTTCTTGGTTGGCGAGCCTATCGACTTCATATTCAAGATCTTTTGGAAGACGAACACTCAACATGGGATTCCTCGTTTGAATCATGTATTACATTACGTACTACAAATTTTAAATATATATGTGTGTCATTCGTCAAGTAGAATTTGAAGTTGTGAATCGATCCCCATTGGTTGGACAAGAAAGCAGGAAAGTTAAGATAGTGTCTTGCCTGTCTTGATAACCAGTAGTTATTGGAGGCGCTTGGTCTCGAACTGCAGCTGGGTTATTAGTACGCCAATGGATATCACAATCAAACCGATCACGTCCATCCGCTGAAGAATATCACCGAACGCAAACCACGCCATCACCATCGTTACCGGCGGACCCAAATAAAATAAACTCGCCATTCGCGTAGCATCAATTCTAGCAAGCAATAGCCACATTAAAGCATAAGCGCCCAAAGAGACACCAACAATCAACCAAGCCATCGCCAAGAGAAAAGGGAGTTCCCATTGCGTGGAGAGGTTCTCAAAGAACAACGCTGGCGCGGCTAAA
>CAZEZQ010000046.1:0-13985 GCA_964516245.1 uncultured bacterium
GGCGGGGACGCCCACCAAGGCGCGTCTATGACCTGCGCTCCAAATTAGACTTTTTACCGGAATGTCTTGAATATTCTGCTTTGAAATTAAATGATTTCCCATCTAGCTCTTTTTCCCTTCTCCCAATTTCCTATAATGAAGTTCTTACCCAACCCTAAATTGGAGGCGAAAATGAACGCCATGAAAATATTCTTCACGATTTCTTGCTTTGTTTTGTTTTTGATGACACCGCTGACCCCGCTGGCGGAAGACTTTGAAGACACATTCCTCTGCCGCTACGCCTTTCCCCCCAAATTGCAGGATGGAGTTTACCCGCATCACTACCGGCCCGACCGCAATGTCGATTACAAGCATTTGAAACTCGAAATTCAAACCTTCATGCAGGAACAACGGGTGGAGGGCACCGCGCATTACACTTTCCAGCCCATTCATGAGGGGGTGGAATACGTTCGTATCGATGCCGTGGAAATGGATGTTGAGCGCGTCGAATGCCAAACCGGCCAGGCCATCGAATGGAACCACTCAGATGACGCCATCCACATTTATTTTCAAGAAGCGCTTTCAACCGATGATGAAATCAATCTCTCGATCGAATACAGCGCCGAGCCCGAAGCCAATCTCTGGTTTACCGATCCCGATCATGTTGCGCCAAAAAATCCCGATCAGATCTACACCTTAAACGAGCCCTTCGGCGGTTCGCGCTGGTTCCCCGCTCCTGATTATCCAGACGACCGCATGGTGACCGAGATGGTGGTTACCGTGCCCAGCGAGTTAAAAACCCTTTCTAACGGCTTGCTAATTGATTCCACAGAAAATGGCGAGTGGCGCACTGACCACTGGAAGCAGGAGATCCCCCATGTGATCTATCTGGTCAGTTTGGTGGTGGGCGATTTTGTGGTGGTCGAAGAAGAATGGCGCGATATCCCAGTGACTTATTATGTAATGCCCGAATACGAAGATGACGCCATCCCCAGCATGGGCAAAACGCCTGAAATGCTTGAATTCTTCAGCAACTATCTCGATTCCCCTTATCCTTACGAAAAATACGCCCAAGTTATGGTGCGCGATTTTCGCGCGGGTGGTATGGAACACACCACCGCCACCACCATGATGGAAGAATGCGTCATCCCCGACCGCGCCCGGCTTGACCACACCATGGAATGGCTGATCGCGCACGAACTAGCGCACCAATGGTTCGGCGATTTGGTCACCTGCGAATCGTGGCCCCAGCTGTGGCTCAACGAAGGCTTTGCTTCTTATTGGGAAAGCTTGTGGGCCGAGCATTCGCAGGGCGAAGATGAATTTTTGGAACACGTATGGGGCGATATGAACAGCTACATCGGCGCCAGTAACAATTACACGCGGCCCATCGTCACCAACCGTTTCGAAAAGCCCGACGAAATGTTCGATGCCCATAGTTACCCCAAAGGCGCGTCGGTGCTGCACATGCTGCGCAGCCAGTTGGGAGACAACCTTTTCCGCAAAAGCATTCAATTGTATTTGAAGAAACATGAAATCGGCTTGGTTGACACCGATGACCTGATGGAAGCCATTGATGAAGCCACTGGCCGGCCGATGGACCGATTTTTCGAACAATGGGTCTACCGCCCCGGACACCCCAAGTTGAAAGTGTCTCATGAATGGATACAAAAAGACAAGCAAGTCAAAGTGGCCATTGAACAAACCCAAGAAATGGAAGAAGGCGCGCCCGCCTTTGCCTTCCCCTTGGAAATTGAAATCGCAACGGATGAGGGACGAAAAATAGAGACGGTGAATATTTCCAAAAAAGAAGAAAGCGCTTTTTTCGATTGCGAAAAAGCCCCCGAATCGGTGGTGATTGACCCCTATGTGAAAGTGCTGATTGAACTCGACCACGAAAAATCGCAGGACATGCTGCTGGAAGATTTGCAGAACGGATCGACCGTGATCGTGCGCATGCGCGCCGCTAAAGCGTTGGGCAAATTCAAAACCCATCGAGTGACCGATGCGCTGGCCGAAGCCATGAACAACGACCCTTATCACGCTGTGCAAGAAGACGCCGCCAGCAGCTTGGGCAATGTTCACACCCCCTATGCGCTGGAAAAACTGCTCGAAGCGGCCGATCACCCCAATCCCGAAACTCGTGATCAAATCGCCAGCGCTTTGGGCGAGTTTTACCAAAACGAAGAAGCCTATGACGCCCTGGTCAAAATGTTCAAAAACGACGAAAGCATCCGCGTGGTTTCGAACGCGGCCAATGCCCTGGCGAAGTTGGACCTGGACAAAGCCGCGCCGATAGTGCAAGCCGGGGTGAAAATCGACTCGTATTTCGAGAAAATACGCAACTCGTCAATCAATGCCCTGGTCAAGCTCGAAGACTCCCGCGCTTGGAATGTCCTGAAAAAATACTCGCAAGACCCGCATGGCAGACGGGTGCGCACCAACGCCATTCGCGCCATCGGCCGATTTGCTTATGAGACCGAAAGCCACCAAGAAGAGGCGTTGGAACTGCTGCTTAAGTATTTGGATTCTGGATCGGATATCATTCAAAGCGCCGCCATTTCGGGTTTGGGCGCATTGAAACACAAAGACGCCATCCCCCATCTGCGCCGCATGGCGGAGCATGCGGAAGATGGCTTCATTTTTACCGACATCGCCAAACAAGCGAAAAACGCTATCGATTCCATCAACCGCGAACGCGGCGATGAACTGCCCGGCAAAAACGAAGAAAAAATCGAACAGATGGAAAAGAAACAAAAGGAACTGGAAGACACCATCAAAGACTTGCAAAATTCCATCAAAGGTTTGAAAACTCAAATCAAAGAAAATAAACAAGACGAAGATCAAGAAGGTTGAATAAAAGGAAAATAGTGATGTTGACATTAAAGTCTCCCCCGTTTACGGGGGAGATTTAGAGGGGGGCAAATGCGCCGTGGCGAGGCTCGCGCCGAGCCGGTCTCTCCCATTTGTTAGAAACAACATATTCACTTTAACTTAAAATCAAAACCAAACACAGGAGCTGTATAAATGAAAATCCACGAGTTTCAGGCGAAAGAAATTCTGGCAAAATATGATGTCCCCGTGCCACGCGGCCAGGTGGCCAAAACCCCCGAAGAAGCTGAACGAATCGCGCGCGAGCTGGGCACCGATGTGGTTGTGGTCAAAGCCCAGATCCATGCGGGCGGGCGCGGAAAGGGCGGTGGAGTCAAATTGGCCAAATCACCCGAAGAGGCCCGCGACTTGGCCAAAGAGATGCTGGGCATGAAACTCGTGACCCATCAAACCGGTCCTGAAGGCAAAGAAGTGCTGCAGGTGCTGGTCGAAGAGGGCCTGCCCATCAAGCAGGAACTTTACATTGGCGTGGTGGTCGATCGCACCACCGAAGGCCCGGTGGTGATGGCCTCTGCCGAGGGCGGGGTGGAGATCGAAGAGGTGGCGGCCAAGTCGCCTGAAAAGATTCTCAAAGCCAATGTTGACAAAAGCGCCGGGTTCTCGGCGTTTCAAGCGCGGCAGCTGGCTTTCGGCATTGGTTTGACCGGCAAAGAAGCGCTCACCTGCGCGGGCTTTTTGACCCGCTTGTATAAAGCCTACGAAGCGGTAGACGCCTCGCTTTTTGAAATCAACCCGCTGATCGTCACCGAAGACGGGCGCGTGATCGCGCTGGATGCCAAGGTGAATTTCGACGACAACGCCCTCTACCGGCACAAAGAATTTCTCGAACTGCGTGATGAAAGCGAAGAAGACCCGCTTGAAATCGAAGCTTCGCGCCACAGCCTCAACTACATTAAGCTCGACGGCGAGGTGGGCTGCATGGTTAACGGCGCGGGTTTGGCCATGGCCACTATGGATGTGGTCAAGCTGGCGGGATCGATGCCAGCCAATTTTCTCGACGTGGGCGGCGCCGCCAATGTCGAACGCGTGGCCGCCGCCTTTCGCATCTTGATGTCAGACGAACACGTGAAGGCGGTTCTGGTCAACATTTTCGGCGGCATCGTGCGCTGCGACCGGGTAGCGGGCGGCATTGTCGAAGCCCTCAAACAGGTCAAAGTCGAAGTCCCCATCATCATCCGCCTGCGCGGCACCAACGCCGAAGAAGCCAGCAAAATGCTCGAAGAAGCCGACTTCCCCTTCATCGTAGCCCACGACCTCTCTGAAGTGGGCGATAAGGTGAAAGAAGTGGTGAAGGGATAGTTGAAATTTGTGATGATTTAAGGATCTTATTGGAGCGCGCCGAGGATGAGACGGGTGAGCGGGTTAACACGGCGCTGGACCGGATTGATGAGCATTACGATCTGGCGCTAACGAAGGCTAAGCGTGCCACAACGTTTGTTCACTTACGCTGAGCCGAGATGGTTGGTGAAATCAATCGAATCGCCACTCAAGCATGAGCCTGGTTGCCCTGCAATCAATAAATGAGCCATACAATTAACCACCGCTGGGCAAGAATAGAGAATGCTTAATAACCCACAAACCAAACTCACCCAATTTCTATTGGAATCAAAAACTTTACGAGAGAGTGTTATGAAAAAAAATTCAGTGGTAATTTCATCTCAGCAGGCAGGGCTTCTCAGTATAACGTTTGTCGCTGTCTTGCTTGTTGCTTCGATTGTTCACGCCGACAACGCTGCCCAACTGGATGGCGACCCGGCTGTATCAAAAAAAAGCGAAAGATCTTCATCCCCAAAGGGGGGTATACAAAGACCGCGTCTCGCGCAGAGTGAAGCTGGGGCAAGCAAAGAAGCACAATCTGCAGACGGCCAAGCCGTATGGAAAAAGGAATTGGTCATTGAAGAACTTTTGGGGTTTTATGATTTCCCAGAGCAGTTGATCAGCTACTCTTTGAAATTCCCGGCCAATCGCGTCACCGTTGAAGGATTAAGGTTAATCAATGCAAATGGCCAGAATGTACCGATTCAAGTAACCGATGCCAATACCTTGGGCGGTTATTTGCGTGAGGCGGCGATTCACTTTCGTACGGATCTGCCGCGTGAATCCACCCGCCGCTTCGTGTTGAGGCACGATACAGGTTATCGTCGCACACCAGCCCAGCGATTGACGGTTGAAACTTTTGATAATGGCACGGCAGTGCTAGCCAGCCAAAAGCAGCGGGTGCGCGTGCCCTGGGGCGAGAGAATTTTTGAAGAGGGGCGGCCCGCATCCGACACACCGGCTCCGCTGTTGGCGATACGAGGGCGGACAGGGAACTGGATCGGCCAAGGTTCATTTGTGGCGCCTGAAGAAATCCAAGCGCTGAGGTATGAAACACACCTCGAAGAGCATGGCCCGCTTTTCATGAGATACCGGGTTGAATACGAATTTACCGATGATCGGCAATACGTAGTTCGGCTTACGCTGCGGCATGGCGATGACCATATTACCATCGATGAATATTTGAATGGATTCGAAAGCGAAGATGAAGTCTATTTTCATTTCATCTTTGATGGGCTTGATCCAAACGCCCGCTTGGCGATGAGCAACGTAGGCTACAACGGGGATGGCCGTGGGCAGCGGAGCGGGCCATACATTGATGGTGTTGACGGCGATGGCAGGCTGCCGTACGAACTGTCACTATACACGCCAAACTCGTTGGGTATTTCGCGATCGACCGCATTTTGGCGCGATGATGGAGATGACGCGCTGTTGTTATCCATCAATCGTCCAGAAGACTGGCAAACCTCACAGCGTTATATTTGGCATTCAAGAAATAAGCCGGAGAATATTCGTTTTTATGCGAATGATGAATCTCGCTACATGCAAACGCAACTGGCCGGGAGGCAACGTCATTGGGCGATGGCGGCGATCCCTCGCGATGAAATGATCATTTCTAAAATCGGGAAAGAAAAGGGCAAATCATGGTTAGCTCAGCGGGATATGGATCAAGCCCCCGGCGGTACACCGGTCCGACTCGGGGCGGGTCCGGAAATTCGGCTCTACCAGCGCTTAACGGACTTTAGCCTTGATCGCTATAAAGAGATCGTTTTCGATTTTGAGGAATCGTTAGAACCTTACGAGACAAATGCCGAATCAGTTCGTTTCGATGAATTTTGGAACGAGATCGGCCTAGGGGGAGGGCAGTCTAGTTCTTTTAACTATCTCGTGCAGTATTACTGGGACTGGTCAGGAGGGCTGACTCACCGGTTTGGCGCATTTTCTGAAGATGCCTGGCTTGCTTATGCCAATAACCGGGCCAAGTGGCCTGAAGACGAACGCCGCCGGGCACGCGCCAGCTTGCTGTTTATGGTTGAGATGGCGAATTCCGATAACTTTATGCCCCATCATTCGATGCTGGCGGGCCATCCCAACTTTATTTCGGAGGCCAAGTTTGATCTCGCCCTGGCCTCAGCCATCTTCCCGAATCATCCGAAAACCGAGGAATGGAAAAACTCTTATCAAACTTTTATGGACGAGTGGGTTAACGAATTTACCCGTGAAGCAGACCCATCCGTCAACGCTCGCGGTGGCCGGTTCACAGAAAACATTAGCAACTACTGGGTGACTTCTTTGAAAAACGTCGGCGTCGGGGCGCTGGCGTTGTTGGCATATGACGGCACGGTTGTTTTTGACGATCCAAGGTTTGAAGAATTATTGCAGTGGACGATGGACGGTTTTGTGCCCATCGGTGCTTTGAATCTACGGCGAATCGTACCCATGGGGGCTCATTCTAATGGACGGCAAGAGATTCCGAAGGTGTCGAGTATTCTGCCCACACTTGCCAAGACGCATCCTGAGTTGGCCGCTCAACTGCAGTGGACGATCACCAACGGCAGTAAAGGCGAGCACAAACCCCGCGAGTCCAAGCTGTATCGTGATTATGGGGCTGTGCTTTGGTATGACCACGGCGGAGAAAACGAGGCGATGCTCACCGTCCAACAATTATACGGCCGGGGATACCGGTGGACGCCGCGAAGCAACGGACTGCTTTATTATGCCGCCGATAATCAGCGCTGGAGTTGGAATGACAACAACACCAACGGCGACAATTTCGACATCGAGCGGTTGCCAGTATTTAATATAAAAGGGCAATCGCTAGGTGCGCATCCAATTGATGATTTGCTATACAACTTCGGCCAAGCGCAATTTTACCGGGCGCGAGGTTCGCATGACATTTATAAATGGCGAGGGGCGCTCATGCGCCGGGATGAGTATCTGGCAGTCTATGACCGGGTAATCAACAACCAAGCAGAGGGAGAATTCCAATGGATTAACCAGGCGTACGGTTTTGAAATTGAATTTTTCGCCGATACAGAATTGTCGGAACTGCGTTTGCATGCAGCGCCGCCGGTACGCTCTTCGCTTCAATGGGATTGGGGCGAGCAGTCGCCCACCAAGCCGGTTTTGGAAAATCCAGACGCGGCAATATTTGAGAAGCGGCGCAATGGAGAGGTGTCGCCAGAGAGTTTTTCGGTTCGCTGGAAAAATGTGCAGACGTGGATTGACGAAGAAGGCACTTATGTATTTGAGGTCGATGTTCCTGAAGGAGACGAGGCGCGGCTTTGGATTAATGGTGAAAAGCTCATAGATATCCCAGGAAAGGGCGGCCCGCAACCTATTGAACTTGAAGGGGGAAGATTCGCCGATGTCAAAGTTGAACTGGTCCACCACGGTGGGTTGGCGTATATCAATGTAAGACGGGGCCGGGCTGGTGGTGAACTTGATACGTTAAAAGGGTTGACAGGCATGCCCAAGCCCTGCATTGCATCAGTGAAAACCGGCCCTGGCGATCAACTGCATATTGTTTCACCTGCTTCAAGCCAAACACAGGTTACCGATTATGGCGCTATCGTTAACGGTCGGGATCATGTGTTCTTTACGTCTGAGCCGGTGTCGATCAACCAGGCGAACTTGCAGTTCGAGGGCCAAACGGGCCTAGCGGCTGAGAACGAAGTGTATCTCTTTGAGGGCAATGCCATCGTGTTCAATGGCTTCGGACTGATGAAAAACGGTGGTGATTTTGGCGCTGGCGCTTGGTGTGTAAGCCCACAGGCGATTGATGGCCGAGTTGTGGGGCGCGAGGGAGGCCAATTAACCGTTCTGCTGCCGCAACCACCATCCGGCAAAGTAGGCGTTCAGGTAGGTGATGAGTCCGTCGAGGCAATGGTCGACAACAGGAGGATATCGTTTCCGGTGGATATTACTGGATCCGACGGTTACAAGCCGTTCAGCATCAGGTGGCCGTTATAGTTTAACTTTCGGTAGGCGCAGCGGTGCTGGTGAATATTTTCGGCGGCATCGTGCGTGGCGACCGGTTGGCGGGCAGCATCGTCGAAGCCCCCATCATCATCCGCCTGCGCGGCACCAAAACGCCGAAGAAGCCAGCTTCTGCTTCATTGTAGCCCACGGCCTCTCTGAAGTGGGCGATAAGGTGAAAGAAGTGGTGAAGGGATAGTTGAAAGTAGTGACGATTTAAGGAACTTATTGGAGCGCGCCGAGGATGAATGCCGTAAGCAGGAAACCACCATCACGCAACTAATTTGTACATTTTCTGAGGATTGGATGATGTCTTAAGATTCAAGATTATTAAATATTTAACTGATTTGTCATGGACTTTCGCGTGATACAAGCTGGACAAGTACAATTGAGGTTGTATGTTTGCTTATGAACCAATCCATGTATTATACCTTGATGATTATCAAAGCGATTTTCAATGCAATTAAAATAGGTTAAATCTCCAGCGTTGTATCTTCTGAATACTGAATAGGCCACATGATCAGCAAGTTGAATTAATCGAGAAGCTTTCGATTCGACAAAAAAGGGGACTTCTCGAATATTACGTACTTCTCGCCATCTTGTACCTATCTGCCTAAATTCCATGGATAATTGTTGAAGACTGGTTTCATACACACTTTTATCAAAGATTACAATTCCTTTGTGAGAAACATTTGTTTCATGGTATCGTCTATTGAGATACATATCGAATCGGCTGCAAAGATCTTCAAAGGCAATCTTCATTGGATCAAAATTTTGGTATGAGTTTTTGTGAATCGCGCAAGCAAAGGTGACTATGTCGCTGTTGGCATTTTTCAGAGAGTTCAGAATTCGTTGAATGAGTTCTATTCTCTCTTCTTTCTTTTTGTATTGATTCCATGGTGGATTTCTTCCACTGAAAATTTCTGATGCATGAAATTCAACTTGACTGGGATCACTAGGAGTGATTTGTGAGGCGATTTCATCCAATTGAGAAGAAAGCCAAGAGAGTGAACGCTCAGGGACACAAACTCCTCCCAATACGAAATACTCTTCAGTCGGGTTTGGGATTGATCCAGAATCATCCAAATAGAGTAGATACATTCTTGTTGCCGTATAGTGATAATAGAAACCCCAAGTGGTTTTGCCAACTTGGGGGAAATAACTAAAGCCGAGTGGTGATTTACACCAGCGAACCGCTAAATGCGGCTCTCCCAACCTAATTTTTTTGCTGGGTGAGATCTACTCATAAACCGTTAATACGGCTTCCCAACTAATAATGAATATATACATATCTTTAAAAAAGTCAATAGTTATTTTGTATACTATTTTATATACTTTTTGTACAACTCCTCTTCACTCCCCAAACAAAAACTCCAACAGCTTCTCCCACTCCCCATAATGCGGAACAATCAAATCTGCCCCGGCGTTGATGAGTCTTGTGCGTTTCCAGCCGTCAACTTCGACGCGGCCAGCTTCGTCTGAGGCGACGCCTACCGCGACGCCCTCGACCGCTTTGGTGTCTTCGATTTCGACGTAGCCGTCGCCGAAGGTGAGTAGTTCGGGGCCGGAGAGGTGGTTTTCTTTTAGGATTTTTTGGATGATCATTTTTTTGCTGAAGTTTTTGTAATCATCCAGCGCGCCGTAGACGTGGGGGCCGAAGTAGGGGTCCATCTTGAGAGTGGCGAGTTCATCTTTCACGTAGGGCAGGTCGGTCCCGCTGGCGAGATAGAGGGTGAGGCCGCGGGCTTTGAGGCCTTCGAGCAGCTCGTACGAGCCGGGCACGACGTAATCGGCGGGGTCGAGTTCGCCGCTTTTAAGCCCATCCACCCGATTGTGGATGCGCTGCCACAAGCGGTCCAAGTAAATGTGTTTGTATTCCAGCGGGTCTTTGGCGGTTCCTCCGCGTTTTTCGATTTCTTCTTTGAGTTGGATGGTTTGATAAATCGTCTGCTTGCCGGTCAAGCGCATCACGAATTCTTTCACCAACTGTTCGAGTTCTTCTTCACGTTCATTGGTGCTGGTCTCTTGCAGGCACTCGACAAAATAAGGCACCATGATGTCTTGCCAGCCTTCACGAATCAGCGAGAGGGTTCCATCGAAATCAAACAGGGCATAACGAAAACGGCCTTTGGGGATATCGGATGCGATAATCTCAATCTGAGTCGGCGCCAAAAACGATGGTTCAGTGGGTGGGTTCATAATGTTCTCGTTCACATGGGATAAGGTTTTGATTTAAACTTGGTGTGAGTGGTTCGTCAATGAGGGGAAGAAAATCTTGATTGGGAAAAAGAAGATATCCAGCAAGCCCTCCAATATGCTGCTTGGTTGACACAAGAGCAAAATTAAATGAACAAATTTTGCTTATACTGCTCTAACAATCATTTCTTCTCATTATCAATCAAAACCTGTTTTTAACGCTCCCCTTTGTTCAATATCTAGGGTATCATATACGAAAGCTTGAAATGATGTACATTCGGCTTAAAGAGGGAGGATTTGTTTTTGCTTGATAATTGCTATTGTTTAGCATGTTTGTAAACATAAATGGATTCAAGGCAAAAAACGAATCCCAACCCCGTATTATTCATCTTTGAGGTTTGTCATGATCCGAAATTGTTTTCCCCTCCATCTCTCAGATTTCGAAATTCAAACTGCATCCGTTCAAAAAGCCCGCCGCGTTCACGGAAACTATATTGGTTCCGGCCAATTGAAAATCGCTGCCCTGCATGGCGACAGCCGCTATGAATATTCTGACGCCCAGGCCGAACGTGTGCAAAAAGCGATTGCCGTTTATCAAAACGGTATAGAGGTTCTTAAAGATTCGTTCTCCAATCCCGTCATCAAATATGCGCTGAGCGAAGCGGGCGATGGGGAACAAACTGTCACGATCGCATGGATGGATAAGCATGATGTACTCGCCGAAATACTCTTCGAGAACGGCAAACCTCTCATTCGTATGGATACCGGCTGGGTAGAAAACCTTCCCAACGAAGCCTCTGCACAAGATGCCGCTGCAGTTTTGGCGGCACTGGCGCAGGTTTATTTGTTTCATCGGCTCAACGGCAGCACTCATCGCCAGTCGATCCATTCGATGCTGGATGTATTCAGCCAGCTCAAACTGGTTCAAAAAGAAATGTTGTTGGATCTTCTCCATCGCGAATTTATGGATCCCAACGATTCTCTGCAGCTGTGCTTAAGCGCCGTAAACGATGCCGAACTGGCCAATGAGATCGAGCAGTTCAACTTAGAGCCTTTGCAAGGGGTTCGCACCAGTGTGCTTTATGCCGCCGGAAACCGGTTGGAGCAAGACCTATTCAAACGCAGGCGCAATGGCAGCGCAGAAGATATCGATTTGAAATCATGCCTTCTCAGCCTGAGTGGGCGGCACAACGGCACGGTAGTGCATCCAGAAGAAATCGAAGACCTGCAGCACCGCATTTTCAGTTATTCGAGCCTGCTTAACGGCCATACGGCCAATGCAGTAGTCACACTGGTAGAAAAGACTCTCAAATGGCGTGACAAATGGGTCACCTGGCTGCTTAGCCGCATGCGGGTGGATACTCCCTATGACATGAACCGGGTCGTGCGTTTGCTGCGCGAACCGATGGAAGATATTGACGAAAAACGGGCTCTTATTAATGAGGCCATCAGCACGACGTACGACTATCATTTGGAGGGCAGAAACATCCAGCGCATCGCGCACGATTCGCGCGAGACGGAGATGAAACTGGTGGCAGGCCGGTTGTCCCGCGCCTTCGGCAACCAGGCCCAACTGTTGTCGGTTGCCAAGGTGTTGGCCGATAAAGAAGGGTTGCTGCCCAAGGTCAAACAATTGCACCAGGCCAGCATGCCGGTGCGGGCGCTGCAAACCCACGCCACCCGGCTGCTGCATTTGATCCAGCAACACAAACCCACGCCCTATGCCCAAACCATTGGGGCGCTTAACCAATACGAAGAAGCCCTGTTCGATTATCAAACCCAAGAATTCAACCGCATGCTGCGCGAAAAAGACGAAGCCTCACGCCGGGTGATCGGCCGGCCCGATGCCGAAATGTGCAGCGATGTGCTCGAGTCGATTCAATCCCGCAATCAGGAACTGTACCGGCTGGCAGCCGAATTTCGCGATCAGCTCGAACAAACCGAAAAGAAACCCGCTGCGTTTATCATTCTCTTGCAGCGCCTGCATCCCGCCGAAACTGTGAATATGGCCAATGCCAATATGCTCTTTGAAGTGCATCCCGGCAAAGAAGAAGACCTGCGCGACCTGATGCGCCAGGGCGGCCACTACACCTATTCGAGCCAAGGGTTCGGCAAATTGGATGACGAGCAAGACACCCATTGGATCATTGAAGTGGATGATTGGATTGAAGCCATCCCCTTGTTTATTCATGAACGTGTGGTGCAGCGCACGGTGAAATCGGGCAAGCAGGAAATGACCGTTGAGGTGATCGAAACCGAGGTCGACCAAGAAGCGATGGAAGTCTTTTTCCGCCTGCATGCCGAATTTTGGGCCTGCAATATCGATGCGGTGATGGATTCTCAGCACATCGGGCTGGCCCGGCGCTTGTTCGCTCAAAATGACCCCAAATTCCAAAAGCAATTGGTAGAATTGCGCCATGAAAATCCTGATTGGACCGAAGACAAAGCTGCTGAAGCCATCTTCCGCGAAGAACCCAGTCTGCATGATGGCCTGGCCGCATTGGCGGCGTTGATCCATGAGTTTTACCGCGGGAACGTAGAAGAGATCAACCGAACAGTTGAACAGGATGATATTGAACGCATCCAAGCGGTCGAGCGTGTGTTGAATCAAGCAAAAGAATCTGATATTCAGCAGGCTCTACAATACGGTAAGGCCGCCGATATTGCCGCCGAAGCGGTTCGCTTGGTGAAACAGAACGAAAATGGCTTGAACGCTGCATTTGAGCGCTTTCAGCCAAATGCCGCCAAACCCACGCGCCCTACATCCAGTTTGCATATTCTCACCACCGAGTCGGCAGGGATGACCGAAGGCTATGTGCAAACGTGGATCGAAGAAGAAATGGCGCTCTACAACGTGATCTGCAATCAGGGTCTTGAAGAACAAGTGCAAAAGTTGATGGGGCAATACCGCGAGCGCATGCAGGCGGTTGCGCGCAAAGTGATCGAAGAATTCGGCATGAGCGTCGTGATCGAAGAGGTCATGGCCGAGCAGCGCCTGCCCGAACCGGCGGCGGTGATGACCGTGTTGATGTCTTTCAAGCCGGTGATGGAAGAAGCCGCCAAACTGGCCGTGTTGATCGAGCAGCACGACAAAACGCGCAAAGGCAAAATTCGCTATAACAAAGCTGACGACCCGCCTGAAGTAGAAGAGTATCTGGAAAAAAAGCGCTCGAAACTGATGAAAGTGGCCGTGCCCAAAGTGGCTGAAAACAACGGCAAGACTTTTGAGCAGCGTGTGAATGACATCAAAAGCAAGAACAAAAATTTATCAATCTACGAGGCGCAAAAGCAGGCGATTAAATCAGAAGAGGATTACAGAGAAGAACTGGAAGCCTTTTTGCGTTTCGAAGCCCGCTCGAACATCCTTGAGCAGTTGGACAAAAAACACCCGGAAGAATGCATTTACGGCCAGGTTCGCACCTACATTCGCCGGCATACCGCGCTGGCCAAATCGACCGCCCGCAAAACGGTAATCGCTCAAAAGAAATTGAACGACGCCACCATGCATCCACTGAATTACTATCAGGCAGCCGGTGGCAATAAGCGCTACAACTTGCTCTATACCCCCAGCCGCGTAAACCTGGGTGAGCGCGAACGCGATTCGGTGGTGAAATGGCGGCAAT
>CAZEZQ010000047.1:0-10106 GCA_964516245.1 uncultured bacterium
TCCAAAAAGTATACTCGTCCACATCCGCAATGCTTGTCTGAACCAGGAGTTTCAGGAAGAAAGGAGATACAGGAGAACGGCTACAACATATTGAATCCACCGCGGCGCGCTGATCGAATCACCTTTGATTCACATGCCAACTATCGCATCGTCACGAGATGCAAATTCATCCGCATCCGCAAACCCGACCTGAAACGTTTTACCATTGGTGGGCAGATTACTATCCTCAATAAATTTGAACAGCGAATTTGTGTGGATAATAGAATTGAGTAAAGTTCTTGACAACAAAAATATTTCTCTCGCGCACCCAACCATTTCTCCACCAACTCCAACGCATCCCCAAAACGCCACCCAGCCAAATTCCCAACAACACTCAAACCCTCATCCAACTCAAACCAGTGGATCATAGTTTCTTCCCTGTTTAGAGGCGAACGACGCCGTACCCTTGTATTTCGTGTAAAACTACATTAGATAGACGTACAGCTTATATCGATATTGATTGCATGCATTTCCAACATAAGAATCAGACCTCATGGATCATAATTTTATTCGTTCTGAAATTGAAAATCAAACTTATGAACTATCACTCCATGCCGATGATGAACGTATCGCGGATGGTGTTACAATTCATCAATTGGAAACAGCACTTATTGAGAGTAGAATAATAGAACTATATCCGGATGATCCTCGCGGTGAAAGTTGTTTGGCCGTAGGGTTTACACCCGAAGAGCTCCCTTTGCATCTGGTGTGTGGAAAAAATCCTGCAGGGCATTTGATTTTAATCACTGTGTATATTCCAACGATGCCAAAATGGATCGATCCCTATACCAGAAACCGATAATGGAGAACACAAATCATGGCGAATCAATACAGTGATTGTTTTTATTGCGGCGGTTCGGTTGAAGAGAAACCGGCCCCTCGTGAAATCCGTTGGCAAGGGAAATTGTACATTTTTGAAAATGTACCGATGGGTGTATGCACTCAATGTGGAGAAAAATACATCAAGCCTGAAGTCGCCAAATCCATCGATCAATTGTTGCAGGAACAAAAGCAACCCAGCAAGACTATCGAAGTTCCAGTTTATCAATATGAAAGAAAAGCGGGTTGAGTTGATGGTATGGATGCAAAGGTGAGACAATAACAGAACAGAGAGATTAGATATTTTCTTCAACCATCCCCGCTTCCTCACCCCCGCTCACCCAACCACTTCTTCAGCGATTCCAACACCTCCCCCGAACGCCGTCCTGCAGGAATTCCGGCAACACGTCAAATCTTCATCCAAATCAAAACAGTGAATCAATGTCCCATCGCCAATAATCTCAAAATTACTGCGCTCTTCAGCCGTGCCATACCAAAGCCGGGGATACCAAGCCGGCGGCACCAGAATCGTTCGGCCTTCAACCCGTTCAACCATTCTCTGGTTTATCGGAATTATCACCATCCACCAAATCTCCAAGACCGGAGAGTTGGATGGGAGGCTTGCCCGGCATTTCGACCGTTAGGTGGAGTTTTCCTCCCACCGCTTCTACATAATTGCGCAGGGTGGAAAGCAACAAATCGGAACGTTTTTCCAAGCGGGAAATGTTTTCTTGCCGCATATTCAACTCTTTGGAGAGACCTTCTTGGGTTAATCCGGCTGATTGCCACAATTCTTGCAGCGTCAGATATTCTTCCTCGAGTTCTTTGGCGTGGGTTTGTATACGTTGTTTTCTCTCTTCAGGAAACGAATCCCATATTTTCTGTAAGATCGGCCCTTTTGTCATTTTTTATAATTCCAATGTTTTTAAATGCCCATCAAATCGCTGATCAGCCTTTTTGATCAACTGCTTATAGAAGACTCTCTCACTCACTCCAGACTTGTCACCGCAGACCAACAATATCGCCCTTCGTTGCGCATCAAAAGCGAAGGCCACCCGCCAAACACCATTATCTGCCTGAAACCGCAATTCCTTCATGTTGGAATGCTTCGAGCCAAACAGCGTATCTGCGTGTGGACGTGTGAGAAGCGGCCCGAACGTTTCCAATAGTTCAACTTCGGCAAGCAAAGCATCTTGTACAGCTTCAGATAGTTGCAAAAATTCCTCTGCAAAAGCCGGGTGCATTTCAACTATCCATGTCTTCTCAATATATCATTCACTACATATATCTTCAAGAACATAAATTTATGAAATTACGATCAAAATGCAAAAATGACTTTTACCAATGTTATTGATCTGGGTATGCTTTACAGTCCTTTCATACCAAAGCCGGGCATACCCTCAATCTCTCATTCCCCTTAACCTCCCTTGCATTGTACCAATTTCTTTGGTCCTGGATTGAGCACTAGGCGCTCCGATTCAAACTCGCGTTTCTTGAGGGATTCGACGATGCGCTTCAAGTCATTCCCGTGCTCCGCCGCATGCTCTTTGCGGTGTTTTCTAATTTCAGCAACGATTGGATCTTCAATCATTCGTAACACCTCCCAATTCCTCGGGTGAACAGATTTGAGGGCAAACATAGCCGCTCGATTCTATAATACTGGTAATTGCTGATTTCGTTTCAGCATTGTTAATATGGCGAAAGTTCCAAGTGAGGAGATAATCCGTACCTTGTGCAACCGCAATGCCAATGTGCAATGCATCATCCTCACTTCCTTCAGGTATCACTTTTTTCACTAATAGTCGATTCGCCAGTTCACTGGCTTGATCGGTAATTGCCAAACTTGGAATTTCAGCCACCCAGCTCAATCGCCGTTTCACTGCCTCTTGATCTCCACGTTGAATTTCTTCTTCCACCAGTGCCGAAATACGAAGTTCGAAACGGTCCCTATGATGATTCCACCAACCATGGGTAATCGCTTGCCTTGCAGACACAATGACATCACGGCTTTTCCACGAAGCCAAATAACTGATTATTGACGTTTCAATATAAATGGACGGCTTCAAGGTTACAATTTTGTATTTTTGAAATCTTGTAAATATTTAATGAGATTATACACCAAATTTCTCTCCAATCATGCTTCCCACCAGTGCCGGATCAACTCACATCCATACTCCTTAAGAATCTTAAGCAGATCGGCTCGCTTCATGATACAACTAGTTCATCAACTTTGCGGATTCCAGGGAGTTCCCCGCTTGTCAGGTCGTGATGGAGGTCACGTAAATGATCTTTGAGATCATCAAGAGTCTCACCTTGGGTCCAATAATCAGGATAATCTTGTAAATAACCGATCCACGTTCCATCTTCTTCCCAGTAGACAATTTTAACCGTATGCATCGTAAATCTCCTTTTCTAAAACCAAAACGATAATTCTTGCTCACGGGGAAATCGCTCTTGATAATTGGAGAATTCTTCTTCGAGATGCAGTAACGAGTGTTCGCTGAAATCGGTTACTTCTTGCTGGATTTGTGTCTCGAAAGACTCGTTTTTCATGGCTTTTTGCTTCTTGAATTTTACGAAATCCAAAATTTCATCGAGCGTCTCGGAAGGCATATCTTTTGTTTCTTCCAGTATCTTTTGTTCCAATTGGGCTTTATTCATTTTCTTGATTTCACCTGTTCAATAGAATTCGTTGCTTTTTCCGCCTCAAGCGCATACAAGGCTTCAGGTGCAAAATCTGCATCATTCGGCCAGACCACAGTGCCCGCCACTGGGTCAAGCACCATGCGGGCAAAGTATGAGGGGTCGCGTAACGGCTCAAAGATTGGGCCTTCGAGTAGTGGGTATACATTCACACGTTTGCGTGTACCATCATCAAATGCCAGTTCCAATGAATAAGGTCCACAAACCTGGGCCTCTGTAATATGCAAAACCATTTTCACCGTTCTCCTGACTTCATACAAGCGGTGGGATTCTTCGCAGCGGATGTCCTGTCCGAGCCCGTTCCCAATTGGCTTGCAGTTCTGTTTGATATTTCTCCGCCCATTCAAACACCAATGATTGTACTCGATGAGGCAAAGTTCCTTCTAAAATTTTAATGGGATCAATAGCGACCGGACTATCATACCGGCCGTATATTGCATGGAAGTGAGGCGCACCATGTTCTTGAAAGTACATATAAATGGCTATACCAAAGAATTCTGATATTCTAGGCATATTACTTCTTTTCTATGATTGAATTCCCTTCGTTGATCTATCTTTCATCATAACTTGGAAATCTGAATTTGCCAATAAAGGAGAGTCCATCCTATTTTGCAATTCTCTTATATTAACGAAGTAGCTAACTCCACCAATCATGGTTCACCCACCATCTCTTTCAACTCATCTTCGGTCAAAATCGGCACCCCCAGTTTCTCCGCTTTGTCTTTTTTTGAGCCGGGGCTGTCGCCGGCGATGACGTAATCGGTGTTTTTGCTTACCGAGCCGGTGACTCGTCCTCCCATGCGCTCGACTGCTTCTTTGGCCTGATCGCGGGTGTAATTCTCCAGTGTTCCGGTTAAAACAACGGTTTTTCCGGTGAAGGGGGTTTCTTCGATACGTTCGCTGACGCTCACGTCTTGGGTAAACTGGCAGCCAACTTCTTCCAAGCGTTTGAGTTCTTCCAAGTTGCGCTGCTGTTGAAAAAAGTCGTAGATGCTTTCGGCGACGATTGGTCCAACTTCGTTGATCTCTTCCAACTCTTCCTGGCTTAGTTCTTTCAGTTCCCAAATGCTTTTTCGATTCTGCATCAACACCGTCGCCAGGTGGCTGCCCACATGGCGGATGCCGATGGCGTAAAGCAGGCGGTCGGCTGGGCGCTGTTTGCTTTTTTCGATCCCATCCAATAAATTCTGCGCGGATTTCTCGCCCATGCGCTCCAACTGCACCAGTTCGTCTTTGTTGAGATGATACAAATCCGACAACCGCTGCACCATCTTTTTATCCACCAGAGTGTGCACCAGTTTTTCGCCGATGCCCTCGATATCCATCGCATTGCGCGCCACAAAGTGTTCGATGCGGCCTTTGATCTGATCTGGACATTCTAAATTGATGCAGCGGTAGGCTACTTCGTCTTTCAGGCGAATGATCTCTTCGCCGCAAGAGGGGCATTTCTTTTCAGGATCAAAAGGCTGTTGCGAGCCGTCGCGGTGTTCGGTCAACACCCGCACCACCTGAGGGATAATTTCCCCACCCTTTTGGATGGCCACAGTATCCCCCTCTCGAATATCCTTGCGTTCCAATTCATCAAAATTGTGCAGCGAGGCATGGCGCACTGTGGTGCCCGCCAATAACACTGGTTCGAGAATGGCGCGCGGTGTGATCGCGCCGGTGCGGCCAACGCTTAGCTCGATCTTATTGAGTTTGGTGATGGCCTCATCGGCAGCGAATTTGTAGGCGATGGCCCAACGCGGACTTTTGGAGGTGAATCCCAATTCATCGCGATAGGCATAGCGGTTCACCTTGATCACGATGCCATCCACTTCGAATTCCAACCGATGCCGTTCCCCGTCCCATTCTTCCGCTTTCTTGATGACTGCATCAATATCATTCTCCAGGCTCAACCCGGGCACCAGTTTGAACCCCCACTGTTTGGCGTATTGCATCAATTCATAATCTTCATCAAAATTCATGCCTTCAATTTCACCCAGCGTATGGATAAACAAATCCAACGGGCGCTGCGCCACCATCTTCGGATCAAGCAGCTTGAGCGTCCCTGCCGTAGCGTTGCGTGGATTGGCAAAACTCGGCTCCCCGCGCTCTTCGCGGGCCCGGTTCATTTTTTCAAACCCCTGCCGGGGCATGTAAATTTCTCCACGAATGTCCAAATAGCTGGGCAGTTCCTTTCCCTGCAAGTGAAGCGGCAGTGAGCGAATTGTCTTCACATTCTGCGTTACATCATCCCCCTGCTTGCCGTCACCTCGGGTCACGGCTCGCACAAAGGCGCCGGTTTCATAAATCAACGAAATGGCAACCCCATCCACTTTCGGTTGAATTACGTAATTCGGTTCCATGCCCAAGCCTTTGACTACTCGGGTGTGAAAATGGCGCACCTCATCTTCTGAATAGGTATTGTCAATTGAGAGCATGGGCCGGCGATGGGCCACGGTTTCAAATTCTTCCAGCGGCTGACCACCCACCCGTTGAGTGGGAGAATCGGGTGTCACCAATTCGGGATGTTCGGCTTCTAACGCTTCTAGTTCTTTGAGTTTGCGGTCAAATTCCTGATCGCTGATTTCAGGCTGAGCCAAGACATAATAACAATATTCGTGATGGCGAATTTCTTCGCGCAAATTTTCCAGTTTGGTATTCACATCTTTATTGCTCATTGGGCATAGCTCCCACATAAAATTTGCTTTGGTTTCAACTCTCTATTACAGTATGAAAGTGTGAAATTATCCAGAACAGGGAGTCAAACATGGTAGACCTGAAAGCGAAGTATGAAAGTGGCCAAACCTGGCAGGATTGGATTGCCGCAGCCGATAAAAACCAAGAAATGATGCTCGAAAAATTTGAAAACTATCCCCTAACCCATGAAGACCTGCACTTTTTGCGCGCTTTGAAACACGAAGTGCATGTGTTAGCCATATCCGAAGCATGGTGTGGCGATGTGGCCCGCCAATTGCCGATTGTGGCCAAAATGAGCGAACACTCGAACAAGGTAAATTTGCGTATTATCGATCGTGATGGCCATCCAGAAGTGATTGAACGGTATTTAAACAATGGGGCTAAAGCTATACCTGTGTTTATTTTCTTTTCAGAGCAATTTATAGAAACTGGAAATTGGAAAGCCAGACCTCAAAAATGCAACGAAATTTTTGCCCGTTACAAAGTAGAAGGTGATATTGATACGGGCCGAAAAAAATGTAAAGAAATGATGAATGAAACAAATGATCGTATGACAGTTGATGAAATTTCAAAATTGTTGGATATCTCTCAAGGATTAAATGGTGAACTATTATCCTAAATAGAAACAAAATTTTTTCTTTTGGAAATTTTTTTAAATTACCCTCTTGAATTTTCTTGAATATAATCTATATTTATACTTGACAAAATTAACGAGTATTACAAAATACCTGTATGTGGCGAAATAATATTGGGTATTATTGCTTTACCGCTTCTTTATAGCACACTATGGACTTAAGTTTTTTAGACTGGAAGCGGAAAATGAATTGCTTGTTACTATAGAATGTGTAATGGGTTCTGCAATAGAACCACCCGAAATCCTCCAGGGTTGTGTGCTATACCGATTTCAATCACTGAATCCTAAAACATGAACAACAGGATTGTAGTGAGGAGGAACATTATGTTCGGTCAGCGTGACAACAATGAAATGGCATTGCCACAGTTCAATGCTTCGGTTCCCGTCGATGTCTATGTGAACGGCAAGCAAGTCCCTCCAATTGAAGTGGCTGGAGAAATCACTCAATTTAATTTGTCGGGATTGCAGATGCTCTGCAAAGAGAAGATCCCCATCCCCGCGGCTGGAGTTTTGCGGTTTCAATTTGGAGACCAACGTGATGAAGTGGAATTGAATGTAGAGTTTCTTCAGCGTGTTGAAGTCTCAAAGCGTGGATGGTTGTGGAAATCTGAACCCCGTTACGAATTCAAAGCAGTGTTTGGGAAAAACCCACGCGAACGGATCGAAAGACTCCAACGCCAATTTCACCGAATGCTATTTGGTGGAAACATGGTTGGCACCAATTCTCTCAGACCGGCCCCCGTCGAAAGTGAATTTTAACAAGTTGATTTCCTCAGCGAATTCATTTTTGGCAGCGAGGGCAAAAATGCGTTCCCCGGCCTGCAAGCATAATCTTTTGCACAAGCGAACCGCATGATTTACAGGCCAATCCCTCGCGGTTATACACACGATGCTTGTGTTGAAATTCACCCAATGTTCCATCCAACTTTTGATAATCACTTGTCGAAGAACCTCCAGCCTCGATCGATTCATTTAATACCTTGCGAATGTGTTTTAATAAAAATCTTGATTCCTCTAAACTCACATCACCGGCTTTGCGCAGAGGGTGAATGCGGGCTCGAAAGAGCGCTTCATCCACATAAATATTGCCCAACCCTCCAATGAGATGCTGTTCGAGCAGCAGCGGCTTCATGGGACGCTTACGGTTCTGCAGCAATTGGTAAAACCGGCGAGGTTTGAGCGTGAATGGATCCTCTCCCATCGATGACCACGGTTCAAATTGGCCAAGTTCAGAAATCAAACAAACCCCTATATAACCAAAGCGCCGTGGATCAAAGTGCCGTATTTCAAAATCCATTTCGGTTATAGGAATACGCACATGTGTATGCGCTTCTACGGCTTGCGAAGCCGGATAAAACAATAAACGGCCGCTCATGCCCAAATGGTGCAGCAACGCGATTTGATTGTCCAAACAAATCGCGAGAATTTTGCCGCGGCGTTCGATGGAAGTGATCTTGCCACCTTTGATCTTTGAAAGATGTTCTTTGCCCGTGCGAAGGTAATCTTCGCGCAATAAAATATAGTCTTTCACAGAAAGCCCCAGCACCAGTTTCTGCAAAGCACGGCGAATCGTTTCCACTTCAGGCAGTTCGGGCATGACAAATGGTTTTCACTTTGATAACAAAAAATTACGGATGTTTGCCTTTACCTGATGAAACAAATACGGTTTCTTCAAATAATCCTGCAACAGCGTAACAAAGTATTGAAATACACAATTATTATTGCCATTCAATCGGCTTTTTTATTTTAACTGAAAGTGCTTTATCAAATTCAGTCAAAGATGATTGAGTATTCATTTAATTTGCATATAGAGAGTGTGTATAATAAATCAGAAAACAAACACGTCTTATTTATCAATTTCTCGGGATCATATAGATTCCATTTTTTGTTGAAATTGCACGATTGATTCCGACTCGATCGCCTGTTCCATGAGCGTTTCCAGCGTAGATAGATCCCGCACAGAAGTAATTTTCTCTTCGATCGACATTGGTAGATTTTGAAATTTTGACTGCATCAACATCAAAATGCCCTTAACCAATCTTTCCCGTCTTTCTTCGATCTCTACTTCACTTCCTTTTTTAATACCTTGTTCAATTCCTTCTTCACGCCCTTGCTTTTTAAACATACTTGCAATGGTTGGCATGGCATGTTCTCTTTTTTGCGGAAATTCAACACGAACAAAATTGAAAATTTCTATAGATTGAACCAAAAATATATTGTTACTCTTACACCATTGTTAGAGCAATCTATGAAATTCAGATGCTAGACTCTAAGTCTTGATTCGTACCACACCAGCGTAGAATGCCCCCTCACTGCTGCCACCAAAAACAATAGGAGTTATTTGTTGGTTCTGCGCATGGTTCTCCGCAATGGCTTGAACCGCTCGTTTCCCTTTGTTCCCCACACACAAAAAACACACGGTTCCACCAGAACCTCCACCAGTGATTTTTGCTCCATAAATTCCATTTTGAGGTCCATATTCCCGCGCCAATTCAACCAACCCGTCTGTCGCAGAACTGCCCAAGCCACAGCGGCTATAGCTCTCATGCGACTGGTACATCATCTCCCCCAATTGTTGAAGGCATTGCTCACGCTTATGTTTTTTGAGATTGTCATTGTAAAGATATTCCAACAGCAACGAAAATTCTTTGACACGATGGTGTTCATAAATCGGATGCGCGGTGCAGTTTTTGATTTTGTAGTTTGTATTTTTTTGAGGTGTAACCACTGTGTCGGTGGTGGCTTTGAATTTTCGAAGAAAATCAGAACCGTTCATCATTTCAGGGAGAAGATCGGCATATCGATGTTCAAACTCCGAAGGAGCAATGCCGGTGAGATACCCTTGATACGGTAAACCGGTCGTGTGGCTGGAATCTCGGGCATTCTTAATATCAGTTGATTTGATCCCCAATTGATGCGCAATCATACGATACCCCATAAAAGCGGCGGCGCGCACATCACCATAAGAAGCACCACCGACTGAATGGCGCTGTCCGCTATCCACTCCAATAAAATGAATGTTTGAGGGAATGGGGATGGGATCATACACCTCATCAGGACGGCAGAGAATTGGCAGCAACCGGCCGTTACGGCCCCAATACGTGGCGAGTTGATCCATTAATCCGCAAGGCGCGCCGGCAATGTGGTTTTCCACTTTTTGGGCAAGAATGGGGAGACGGTTTTTCTGCAATTTAATATTCAAAGCTCTGCATAATACGGTTAGAGTTGC
>CAZEZQ010000047.1:10116-13978 GCA_964516245.1 uncultured bacterium
CCCCTTCTTCATACCACAATATAAAAGCACAACCAAGAACATACGCTGCCCAAGCCCTTTGCGAATCTTTGTCAAAAAAATTTTTGGTTGTTTGATATGGGTCATTTGGACCAACGTGAAACAACTCACTCACACGAAATTCAGCCTCATTCAGCATATCATACGACTCAAACAATTCGCTATGCACACGAAAAATACCGTCATGGCGCAAGGCTAGATAAATGGTTGTACGTTCGGCGATGGGCTTTTGCAGAACCAACGAGCCCGAATAATCGGCAATGCCGCCCATCACATCTAACCTTCCAGGGGCCGACCCGGCATAGATAGTACGGTTAGAACCAAAAAAGCGTTTGATAGGCTGAGAAAGTTTCATTACGATTCTTTTTGGATTTTCTGAATATCAACCGATTGCAACTCACGGGCTTTTTCTTCCGGCATGGTGTCGGCCATAAAGTTCCCTCCCCCAATTTCCGGTCCCGCCAAAAACTTTTGCAATCCCGGTTGCCGTAACGGCGGCTGCAGCAACAAATGAAGATGGTAGTCTTGATATTCGTTGCCATCCACCGGGGCTTGCAAGATAGACATGACATACGGGAACTGCATTTGATAGAGCGCATCGTACCGTTGAATCACTTCTTGAAATACGGCGGCCAGGCCGTGCAATTCTTCATCGTTCATGCTGGCCAATGTGGCATGTTTGGATTTAGGAAATATCATCACTTCATACGCATAACGGGCAAAGAACGGCACAAAAGCCAGAGCATGGGCATTTTCTGAGAGGATTCGCTCATTGGTGTTTTGTTCAAAAGAGAGGATTTCAGAGAAGATGTTTGCGCCATGATTTTGCCGGAATTCATTCGCTGCAAATAACTCTTGTTCAACCAATTTGAATACAAAATTGGTTGCGTAGATTTGGCAATGAGGGTGGGGGTTGGATACTCCAACCATTTCACCCCGGTTTTCGAAAATCAATACGAATTGGATTTCTGGATGATTTTCAAACTCTACCATTTGCTCGCGCCAGGCAAAAAATACATCTGCCACCCGCGACCGAGCAATGTTGGCCAACGAGACATTGTGCCGCGGGTCATAACAAACCACTCGGGCAATCCCATTCGCCCGGCTGCGTTTGAATAATTGGTGATGGCCCTGTGTGGTTGTGGCTTCAACCCAAGGCGCTTCTTCACCCACGACAGGATAATCATTATCGAAAATATAAACTCCATCGTATCGTGGATTCTGCTTTCCCCCCGCCCGCTGATTGCCGGGGCAGAGGCAGCATTTCTGATCATATTCAGGGGCCTCTTTGGATGCTGATGCGGAAGCCCCACTCCACGGGCGCGTATTGCGATGGGCAGAATACACCACCCATTCACGCCGCAAAGGATGCCACCGCTGCTCCCACTGGCCTTGATATTGCTTTTCCATAGATCAACTTTTGGTTAGCGGCCTAGGGTCCTCAACCCAACCCGCTGGCCGTTGGTTTTCCCCTTCCCGCTCCATATCACCCAAGTCTTCACGGGCTTTCTCAGCCAGTTTCATTAGGCGTTTCACCACATTTGGATGTTGATCAGAAACATCTTCCGACTCGCCTATGTCTTTTTCCAAGTTGTACAACCGAGTGGGGACCTTGCCGATTGGATCTCCCCAATTGCGTTTTTTGCTTTCCAGCGGCAAGTGCAGTTTCCAAGGGCCGGACCGCACAGCTTGCAACTGATCTATCTGGTAAAAGTAAAACGCTTCATGCGGGGTTTTCGCCTCATTGGGATTTTTAAAAATTGGTGAGATGTTTTCCCCATCAATCACCCGGTCTTGAGGGGTTTGAGCATAAGCCAGGTGAGCGAGTGTGGGCAGTAGATCCATTATAGAACACATTTCATTGCTGGTTGTCCCTGCTGGAATTTTTCCGGGCCAGCGCACCACGCAGGGCACTCGCATACCGCCCTCCCAGGTGCTGCCCTTCCAGCCTCGCAAGGGGCCGTTGCTGCCACCAAACCGGTTCGAGGCTCCATTGTCGGATGTGAAAAGAACCAACGTGTTCTCATCCAGCCCCTGTTCTTTCAGCGTCTTTAAAATTTGGCCGGTCGACCAATCAATTTCTTCGACACAATCACCATACCCTCCGTTCTTCGATTTGCCATCAAACTGCTCACTGGCGTGAACCGGGTTATGGGGCATGGTATGCGGCAAATAGATAAAGAACGGCTGCTCTTTGTTTTCTTTGATAAACTTTACCGCCTCTTCGGTATAGCGTTTGGTAATCGTGTTTTGATTGACCGGCGCTTCAATGACTTCTTCGTTTCGCAACAGCGGCAATGGCGGCCGTTGAGAATTCTTCCTTCCACCCATATCGTTGCTGTAGGGGATCCCGTAATACATATCGAATCCCTGCCGGGTGGGGAGAAATTTTTTCTGGTCACCCAAGTGCCATTTGCCGATACAAGCAGTGGCATAGCCTTGTGATTTGAGTACTTCGGCTATGGTTTTTTCGTTGGGGTGCAGTCCCTTTTTACCAACCGGGAACAATACGCACAGATTATTATGGTCTTGATGCATATTCACCCGCCGCGGGTAGCAGCCGGTCAACAAGCTGGAGCGCGATGGGGTGCACACCCCGCAGGTGGAATAAAAACTGGTCAGTTTGAGCCCCTCTTCGGCCATTCGGTCAATGTTGGGTGTGCGATGCAGTTTCGAACCAAAACAACCAATATCGCCATATCCCAAATCATCACAGAAGATGACAATAAAATTGGGCTTGCGGCCCGAGTTTTGCGCAAATGCAGTATTGAAAAGAGCAGAAATCGAAAAGAAACCTGCGCCCATACCGGCTTGCTTTAAGAAAGTTCTTCGGGATGGTTGATCGAAGTTCATTTTAATTTTCTCCCAGCTGATTGCAAATTTATTCCTGTCAAAGCATAACGCTTTGTTTCGTTCATTATCAATAGCATAGTTCACAAGAAATTTTAACGGCGAATGACATCAATGGAGACTTGAAATTCTCCTTGATTGTTGGAAGAAGCCCCAGGGAAATCAAGCACCCCCAGATACAAACTGCGGGCGCCGCGGGGAACCCGAATTTGTTTGCGTTGGCCGACGATGAATGGTTGCTCTTGATTGTCAAACAACCCAACCAATGCGCAAATTCGGCCTTGCACTTGATCGATCTCCCGCGCCGGGCCGGCGATGATGACCATGTCCCACCCTTTCGGTCCCGCTTCTATGCTTAGGCGGGGGATATGCCGGACATTACCATTGGCATAGATATCCAAGATTTCTCCACCTCGAAGAACCCCTTTCAGCATCTGAACCGGAGAGTTGTCAGGAGCAAAATCTTGCTGGCCTTCATATTCCAACACGGTATCATTCTCAGCATCGGCCAAAAAAATGCTGCTCGAAGCGGGAACGGTGGCGATAAATTGGCCGATATGGCCAAATTCTGTTGTTGAATGAAGCAAACTAGGAGGATTTAAAATATCGCGTGGGCGCAAAAGTTCATTTGGATTCAACGTAGGATTATTCGTACATGAAAATAGAATACACAATTGGCTTATGCAAGCCAGAAGATAACGACGCGATACTGTTTTGAACAAAAGTTGTGTAAACATTGTGACATTACTATTTAATAGGCCGGAATTGTTCGCAATTCGTAAACGGATATATTCAGCCTTGGCTTCTCCCGTTTTTAGCTATTGAAATCAATCCTAGTTTAGCGCAAGTGATTGAAAATGTGCAAAGTTTTTTCCTCTATATAAATAACAAATGAAGATCCGGCAAAAAGTCCAATCTAGAAAACGACTACACAATATATAGCAACACGGCCATGCAACCTGCACTGTATGTTGTTGAAGGCGAGGACGCCTGC
>CAZEZQ010000048.1:0-13932 GCA_964516245.1 uncultured bacterium
GGGCCGATTTTTGATTCGGGAGGGAAATGAAATCGTTATCGACCCAATGGGGAACACTGATGAAAGTAAAATTCGATGGGCGATATTGGGGTTTGCACTGGGATTGCTGTTATATCAGCGTGGAACTTGGGTTTTTCACGCCAGCGTGATTGAAATAAATCAAAGAGCCATTGCATTCGCTGGGAAATCTCATGCAGGCAAGTCAACAACGGTTGCTGCTTTACAATCCAGAGGGTACAAAATCCTTTCTGATGATTTATTGGCTATAAAAAAATCAAACAATGGTTTTCTCGCTTTGCCGGGATATCCCACATACAAATTATGCCCAGACTCCGCTCAATCCATTGGAATACCGTCCGAGAAATTATCAAAAAGAAGCCTTGAGCAAGATAAATTTTTACTGCACGATCACAAACAATTCTCTTTGAATGAAATTCCTCTCAAGAAAATTTATATACTTTGTAAACATGATAATTCAATTCATACACCTTGCATCCAAACCATGTCGCCATTGGATGCTCAGATGGAGTTCTCGAATCATTGGGAACTCACGCAATACGGCTTGAATTTCATACGTGGCAAACGTCTTCTTGAATGCTTTCAGCAGTGCTCGACTCTTGCGAAAGAACTCGATATCCGCAAATTAATTCGGGGCGCCTCTTTAGACTCATTGCCGGAGATGATCCAACTGATTGAGCAAGATGTGAAAGATAATCAACAGAAAATACCGGATGAACTGGATTCAGTAGAATGCCAAATGTCAGCATAATTATACCTACATACAATCGATTGAACTTTTTGCATCAGGCCATCCATAGCGTGTTGCGACAGCCATATTCTGATTTTGAAATTATTGTAGTGAATGACGGCTCAAATGCATCATTGTACGACGCCATTCTTGCATACTCAGATGACCGGATTCTCTATTTTGAACAGGAACACGCTGGACGAAGTGCTGCCCGCAATCTAGGCCTGAAAAAATCCAACGGCGCTTACATCGCGTTTCTTGATGACGATGACTATTACCTGCCAAACAAGTTGACGGATCAACTTGAATATTTGCTACAGCATCCTGAAGTGGATTTGGCTGCATCTGGAGCTCAGTATGTAACGGAACAAGATCAATTGATTGAATATTGGATTCCTTGGAATGGCCAAGAAGAAATCACATTGCTGCAATCACTATATAGTTGCCCCATGCTCACTTCAACGGTTTTGTTTCGCCGGGATGTGCTCGACCGTATGGATGAATGGTTTGATCCAGACATGCATGTTTGTGAAGATGGTGACTTCTTTGTTCGGATGCTTTATGCCGGATGCCGGGCAGTTTGGGTCAAAAGCATTGTGGCCGCTTATCGTTTACATGGGCAATCGTCAAATTATTCCTCTGAGCAATGCAATCAGGCGCATCAACGCAAATTAGACAAATGTTTCAATCTTCCAGAGATTTCCAACGAGGTTCTTCAAAAAAAATCTTCCATATATGCCTATCATCACTTGGCGGCCGCTTGCCGCTTATTTTATGAACAAAAGAAAGATCAGGCTATTTCTCATTTGGAACAAGCTTATGCGCTTGATCCTCAGCAAACCGAAACTCGTTTTTTTGAAATTGCAGCGAAATACGTCGGCATAGGGTATTCAGACCCACGTACCTATCTCAATTATGTGTTTGACAACTTACCGAATGCATTGTCTTCATTAAAACACAAAAAAATGCAAGCATTTCAACACTATTTAAAAGAACGAATGACAAGGCAGCCATTTCAGGGCTCATTCCAAACGGTTAAAACCGAGGTGCAAGCCTATGCCTGAAGTCAGCGTGATTCTCCCTACCCGCAATCGAAAGCAATTTCTGCGGGAAGCCGTTCAAAGCGTGCTCGATCAAACCTATCAAGATTGGGAACTGCTCGTGATCGATGACGGTTCACCCGAAGGAGAAAATGCATTCATTCAACAGTACAACGATTGTCGAATTCTTTACTTTCGGCAAAAACCGATGGGAAGAAGTAAAGCAAGAAACAATGGATTGTTGCATGCATCTGGAAACTTTATTGCGTTTTTAGACGATGATGATCTATTCATGCCAGACAAACTTGAAAAAGAACTTCAATGCTTTCATGAAAATCTGAACGTTGATTTCGTAGCTTCAGGCGTGCATGTGTGCGATGATCATTTAGAAAATATTGAAGTATGGCTGCCATGGACGGTGCAGTCAGAGATTTCCGCTTTTCAGATGTTTTTTCACTGCCAAATGATTCCTTCTTCAGTTCTATTTCGTCGCACGTTGTTGGATCAAATGGATCATTGGTTTGATCCAGAATTGCCCCCATGCGAAGATACGGATTTTTTTATCCGAGCGTTGTTGACTGGATGCAAAACTGAATATGTGAAATCGCTTCTCACCAGATACAGGTTACATCGCCAACCTTCGATTGATGATGTTCATCAATGTTGCTTAAAACACCATTTGATGCTGGATAAACTATTCCACTCTCAATCACTGCCGCAAGATGTGATTCGCCAAAAAACCTCCATATATTTCCATTACCATCTGGTATCGTTGTGCCGTTACTATACGGTGTTAGATGAAAATCGAGCTCAACACCACTTGTTACACGCCATGCAATTGAATCCAAGGCATATTGAAACAAAACTGCCGTCCCTCTTGGCGCATTTCGCCGGACTGGGTAATGCTGATCCACGGATTTACCTGGAATATGTTTATTCACATTTATCTAAAACGGTAGAACAGGCCAATCAAATTCTCATGACTGCCTATCAAATCTTTCTTCAAAAATGGAAAAAGCGTCAACATAATTTGCAGATGCATTCTCGTATGGAATGTAAGGAATCTCGATGTCAAAAGTAAGCGTCATTATCCCTACATTCAATCGGGTGGAATATGTGCGGCGCGCAGTGGAGAGCGTATTAGCGCAAACCTATACAGAACTCGAAGTTCTGGTTGTCGATGATGGCTCTACCGATGCGACCCAAACCGCCATTCAACAAATGGCCGATCCTAGAATTCGATATATGTATCAAGAAAACGCTGGCAGAAGTGCAGCCAGAAACTGGGGGATTCAATGCGCTCAAGGAGATTATATATGTCTCTTGGATGACGACGACAAATTTTTCCCGAACAAGATTCAACGCCAGGCTGCTTGTCTGGAGCAAAATCAGGACGTTGGATTGGTTACATCCGCGATTCAATATATCGATCAGCACGGCAATTATTATGGCATCCAACGCCAATGGGATCATCCTCAGCATTTGACCTTGGAAAATGTGATGCTTGATATTGTACTCATTCCATCTCCTATGATGCTTCGCCGCCGACTATTGGATCAAATGGATCATTGGTTTGATTCGAAACTTGATCCTTTTGAAGATTTGGATTTTGGAATTCGATTTTCCTTATTGCCCACCAAACTACTCTGGCTGCCTGACGCATTATGCATGTACCGAATTCATACCAACAACACCAACGCCAAAGGAACGGAATACGCTTATTACCTACGCAAGATATTGGACAAGCTATTTCAAATTGACAATCTCCCTGAGTCGCTTTCACAGCATAAAGACCATTGGTATGCGATGTATGATTTAATCGCAACCATGCAATCCTATCGACATAAACAAATCGAATCAGCGCAACGATGTTTAACGCGAGCATTGGAGCGGCAGCCTGATCTTGTAAAGGAATTTGTTCATCGTGTTTCGAAAATGGCAGGAAATGATCCTAGAGTCTTTATAGAATATGTCTTTAACCATTTGCCGCCACACATGACGCACTTAAAGAACTATCGAAAACTGGCTTATCAACATTACTTAAACCGGTTGGCTCCCAATCTCTTGAAAAGCGCGAATATGTGCGAGTCGAAAGAAGGTTCTCTATAATGCAGATTGAAAGTGAAGGCCATAATTTCATACGCCCCGAATCGGAATTGCTGCTCCATTGTCTGAGTGTGATTGACGATGAAGTTCGCAAGAAACATTTGGAAGCGTATTCAACCAACTCCATAGACTGGAATGAGTTCATTGAAGAAGCAAGATTTCATGAAGTGCTGCATTTCGCTTTTGATCGAATGCGTAAAATCCGGCCGGATCTGCTGCCAGCTGATCATTTCAACAACCTTCAAGTGCATTTTCAGCATAATTGTGTTCACAATATGTTTTTGCTGAAGGAACAATTGCGCCTGGTACAATTGTTTCAATCGAATCACATCCCCTCTTTATTATACAAAGGTCCTTTATTTGTTTCACGCTATTACCCTCACCTGGGCTACCGGTCATTTTGGGATATTGACATTTTAATATACAAAAAAGATTTCGATAAAACAAAACAACTATTATTGAACAATCATTTTCGATCTCTTGAAGTACAAACAGACAAAGAAGAAGAAAAACTATTAAGAAATCATAATCACTACTCTTTTGCCAGTGAGGATGGACGCTTTTTTTTGGAATTGCACTGGGATATCATTCCCAATCACTCTTGCCCTCATGGTTTTGATACTCAGTATTTATGGAATCATGCGATCAACGAATCGTATGGAGGGAGCAACTATGCAACGCTGCTACCGGAAGAACTATTGCTGGCTTCATGCATACATGGCGGGTTAAAACATGAATGGGTTAGGTTGCGCTACCTTTGCGACCTTGCTCAATTGATCCATTTAACCCCACAAATGGATTGGGATCGTGTGATCCAACATGCCAATCAAATTGGAATGCGGCAAACCGTTTTATTGGGTTTGTTTCTAGTGCATAGCTTATTGCATATTAAATTGCCATTAGAAATCATCCAATTAATTCAACACGACAAGTCTATTCACGCCCGGGCGGGCATGGTGTTTGGGCGTCTCTTTCGTAAAGAACATGGACTACCGGGTTTTAATCAATGGCTTGAATCGATGCATATCATTTCCAAACACAGTTGTGTGCATCAATTAAAACCCTCGTTCTTGCAATCCTTTCGAAATTATATTGGTGAAATTCTACGTCCAGAATTTAATGATAGGATGGCAATACCCAGCCTACCCAAATCATTCTCATTTATGTTTTATATCGCAAGGCCTGTTAGGCTTTTCAAAGAACACAAACTAAAGCTGTTGAACCGATTGAAGTAATCATTGGGGTGGAAATCAATTTCAAATGGATGATATCTCTATTCATATCGAATCGCTGAATAAAATCTATCGCAACCCCTTATCCGGCTTGCGAGAATGGTTTGGCAAAACCAGCCAAAGTGTATCGGCAATTCAAAATGTAAGTTTAACCATACATTCAGGCGAGATATTCGGTCTCGTTGGCAGAAATGGACAAGGAAAAACCACCTTGCTCAAAATCATTTCTGGATTGATTGAACCCACATCGGGAAATGTTGAAGTATTCGGATTCAATCCAATTCACCACCGGCACGAAATCAAAAAACGCATCGGATTGGTGACCTCCGATGAACGATGCTTTTATTGGCGTTTAACCGGTTGGGATAATTTGTGTTTCTTTTCTCGATTGCACGGAGTCTCATCTGCACAATTCAAGCAACGAATGAAATATCTTATTGAGCAATTTGAATTGACAGATTTAATTCATCGCAAATTCCATGAATATTCGACCGGCAACAAACAGCGATTGGCACTGGTTCGCGCCCTTCTTCACAATCCTCAAATATTATTGTTAGATGAACCTACGCGCAGTCTGGATCCCATTACTGCAGACCGGCTGCGTGAACATCTGGTGGAATGGGCTCGCTCATCCAACCAAAGAACAATACTCATTACTTCACACGATTTGAACGAAATTGAATCGTTGTGCCATCGAATTGCGTTCTTACATTGCGGCCAAGTGAAAGCTTGCGCCACCTTACAAGAACTGAGGAACCAATATTTTCAGCCCGATCAGGTTCGCATTCAAATTCGTAAAATTTCAACCGATCAATTCTCCTCCATTATATCCAACATCAAGCCGGAGCTATCTTGGAACTCGAATCAGTCAGATCGAATCGAAATCCAATTCGCCCACCAAAATGGAAACGGGGCTCTCAACCATGTTTTGAACAAACTCGTTTCCAACGGTGTCGAAATCATGGATATCTCATATCAACGATTCGGACTGCGAAACATGATGGATCAAATAGAAGACGGGGGCTGATTCCATGACACAAACCATGCAGACTTTTGCGTCGTTTTTCATTCGAGATTTCAAATTGGCCATCAGCTACAAACTGGATTTTTTTCTTCGCATCTTTAATGTAATAGTTCAATTGCTCTTTTTATACTGCATTGCAGAATTAATCGGCGAAAACCAGCATTTAGACAACTATGGCGGGTATCTTCCTTTTAGTATAATAGGAATTTCTGTGTTAAGTTATTTTTACACCGGATTTACTAGTTTTACAGACTCGTTGCGGCGGGAGCAAATGATGGGGACCCTGGAAGCCTTGTTGATGACTCCCGCTACGCTATACAAAATTATTCTGGGTTCATCGATATGGAATTTTGCATGGGCTTCGTTTATTGCAGTGTTATATTGGTTTATGGCGATTTTATTTTTTGATTTTGTAATTGTCGGCAATATAATATTGGCTTTAGCTCTTCTCTTCTTAACCACCTTATTTTTTGCAAGCCTGGGTATCATTTCCGCCAGTTTTATTATGGTTTTCAAACGTGGCAGCCCCATTGGGGTCTTAGCGGGTACGTTATCCTCAATGTTAGGCGGCGCATTTTTCCCAATTGAAGTACTGCCTGCCTGGCTGCAAAAAATTTCATACCTTTTGCCAATCACTTACAGTTTAACCGGCCTTCGCGATATTCTTCTTTTGGATCATTCATTTACAATGGTTATGCCTGATTTCATCATTTTGCTGGGGTTCAATCTTGTTTTTATTCCCATAAGTTTGTGGTGCTTCAAATTATCCGTACGGTATGCACAGCGAGAAGGCAGTTTGCTGCATTATTAGATTTGATATGGTGGTATTTCATGCCCATATTTTTCCCCACTCCCCAACAAAGAATCGTGATAGTGACGCACTTGTTGAGTGAATGGGAGCATATATTTTAAATAGTTGTATAATTGTTATTTGTTATCACGGTCAGGATTCAATGTATGCATTTTGGTACCTACTTTCATAAGATAGCCGTTTAGGCTGGCGTGCATGGCTTTTGCCCTTTGTGGCATGGAATCAACTAAATTGTTTTTTTCACTGATGTCTTCTGACAAGTTGTAAAGCTCAAGTCGTGGAGGATCGTAAAATTCGATGAGTTTATAATCGTTCTGTCGAATTGCCGCCGCGGGTTGTTTGGCTTGCGGGCTGTAGTGGGGGTAATACCAATACAGAGCGTCTCGATTCAATGTGTTTTGATTCGTCCATAAGGGAATCAGGCTTTTGCCATCGAGGGGTGAGCCTGGCTGCGCGTTTTTGCCTGCGGCATTTACGATGGTTGGGTATAAATCTGTACCAATCACCGGTTCGCCACATACTGAGCCTGGGGTGATTTGACCAAGCCATTTGAGAATGAGCGGCACACGGATGCCGCCTTCATACAACCAGCCTTTTCCTTCGCGCAATGGAGCATTGTTGGCTGCGACTTGGGTCCCGCCGTTATCTGAAAAGAAAATGACGAGTGTGTTGTCTGATAGTTTCAGGTCATCCAACGTTTGCATCACCCGTCCCACATTGCGATCGGCATTTTCAACCATAGCCGCATAGGCTGGATGAACGCCCGAATTCTTCCCTTTTAATTTGGCTTCATATTTTTCAATCAGCGATTGCGGCGCTTGCAGCGGCGTGTGAACCGCATAATGAGTTAAGTAAAGAAAAAAAGGTTTTTGTTGATTTTGTTTGATAAACTGAATGGCTTCATCTGTTAATCGATCGGTGAGATATTCTCCCGGTTCGCCGCCTTTCAATGTGGGAATGGATGGGTTCCACTCTTTGGCTGGATTCTTGTAGGGATAAAAATAATCCGGTGGGCTGCCGTGTGTCATTCCGGCGATGTTTTGATCGAATCCCTGCGTTTCCGGCCAGTATTTTTCTTCACCCAAGTGCCATTTGCCAATGCTGGCCGATACATAACCCGCTGGTTTTAAAGCTTCTGCGATGGTGATTTCATCCAACGGGACAAACATATTATCATCCGGTGGGATAATACGGCTTTGTTCGGGGTGGCGATGGCGGCCAATGGCCGTGATGTGACCGGTAAATTGCAAACGGGCAGGATTCTTACCCGTCATCAACGCCGCCCGGCTGGGCGAGCACACGGGGCAATTGGCATACGCTTGGGTAAATCGCATGCCTTGCTCTGCCAGTGCATCGATATTGGGTGTTTCGAAAATGCCGCTGCCATAACAACCCAAGTCTTTCCATCCCATGTCATCAATAAGAATCAGGACGATATTGGGAGGGTTGTTGGCAGCGTAACCCGTGTTGGCAAGCATTGCACCTAATGCACAGGCTGAGGTGGATAGAAAATATCTTCTGCTATGGGATCGATTTCGCATCGCAACACCCCTTTATTGTTTCGGTGGATAATTCTCAGATGGCACATACGCTTCATCCATCATGGCAATGATCTTGTTAACTACACCAGGATGTTGGCTCGCAATATTATTTTGTTCGGAAATATCTCTGTCCAAGTTGTAAAGTTCTATCGGCCGCTTGCCGCCGATTGAGCCTTTGCGAACGGCTTTCCACTTACCAGTTTTCAACGCCTGCCAAAAAGTATTGCGCGAGTGACCGTAATCCCAATACAGATATTCGTGTTGCTTGGGTTGAGGTTTTCCCAAGATTGCGGGCAGCATTGAGATGCCGTCGATGTTTTTGGGGGCGGGCATACCGGCCAATTCGGCAAAGGTGGGCATGATATCCCAAAAGGCCCAAATCTGATCACTAACAATTCCCGCGGGAACCTGGCCCGGCCAGCGGGCGATCATGGGGACGCGAATGCCGCCTTCGTAGAGTTCACGCTTCACCCCGCGCAATGGTCCGTTGCTATCAAAAAATTCCACATCGTGGCTTGCCGTGGGACAGGGTCCGTTGTCGCTGGTAAAAAAAATGATGGTGTTTTCATCTAACCCCAGTTCTTGCACCAGATTAAGAATTCGGCCAATATCACGGTCCATGCGAGTAACCATAGCTGCGTAATTTTTTTCGGTTTGGGGCCAATCGCGTCCACTGTAGGGCTTGTCGCTTGGAACCGGTTGTGACATCGGAGTGCTGCGGCCGTAATCGGACCAATGGGGGATGGTGTAAGCAAGATACAAGAAGAACGGATTGGTTTCGTTTTGGCGAATGAATTTCAATGCGCGTTCAGTAAAGAGATCATGGGTGTAATCTTCGGTTTTTCCACCGCGGTTGCCATCGAGCAAGCGTACTTTGTCATTGTCCCACAAATAATCGGGATAGTAAAAATGAGCCTGATCTTGGTTGAGATGGCCGAACCAATCGTCGAAACCTTGATAGTTGGGAATGCCCCACGAACCGGGATTGCCCAGGCTCCACTTGCCGATAGCGCCGGTGGTATAACCCGCGCGCTTCAAAACTTCGGCCACGGTTAGGTCATCCGGCTGCAGGAAGGTGCCGTGAGGGATATTATCGCGGACCCGGTTGTGGCCGTTGTGCATTCCGGTCATCAACGAACAACGTGAAGGTGCACACACCGAAGACCCAGCATAACATTGGGTGAACCGGGTGCCTTCTTGGGCTAACCGGTCGATGTTGGGGGTTTGGATTTTTTCTTGTCCGTAACAGCCCACATCGGCATAGCCCAAATCATCTGCCATGATGAAGATGATGTTGGGCTTTGTATTCATAGAGTGAACGTGTTGAGTTGATAACAATGCAGGTGCAGCGGAAAGGGATTGCAAGAATTGGCGGCGTTTCAATTTGTGTTTTACCTCTCAATTTTTGATACTTTGCACCCAGACTTGAATGTCTGGGCTGATGACGTTTGTCCTGGCGGACATACAACATCTGAAATTTGGTAAATAATGATGGGTCAGACAACGTGACCCATCCTACATTTTTTCATAACTTTTCTGGGTCGAGCACCACGTGTTTGATTTTATCGCGTTTCCATGTGTAGGTGGTGTGGATCATGCCATCTGATGCTTGGATCACCGCGGGGTATGAGAACTCGCCTGGTTGATCTTCCAACACTACCTTATGTTCCCATGTTTCTCCATAATCTTCTGAAACCGCGATTGATAATTTGTTGCGGCCAGACTTTGTTGGGTTGTAAACCAATACAATGCGTCCATCCTTCAAACGAACGGCATCGACACCGGCGTTGGGATTGGGCAGCTCGGTGGGTTTTGCGTCTGACCAGGTTTTGCCTCCATCTTTGGATACCGCATGGCAAACATAACCAATGGTTCTGGTGGCGCGCATAAGTGAATGCAAGTTGCCTTCATCATCAAGGTAAAGCGTGGGTTGAATGATTCCACGACGCATATCGGGCACTTCGATGGGGCCGTGTTTGGACCAGGTTTTACCGCGGTCGCCTGTCAGCTCCATCCAGCAGGCCCAGGCCCGCCAGCTTTCGACAGACGAACCGCAGACCAGGGTTCCATCATCGAGCAAAATCGGTTTGTTTTTTATGGGGCCGAGAATGCCTGCGGGGAGCAGGACTTCATCAGACCAGGTTTTGCCGCCATCGTTGCTGGTTTTGTACAAGCCCGACCAGGCGCGCGGACTTTCGCCCGCTTTGTAAAAGAGGAAAATTTCGCCATCGGGGTATTGGAAAAGGACGGGATTCCAACAGGGGACCCGTGGGGCGGATGCGGCTTCGACTGGATCTGACCAATTTCCATTCTCTTTACGGGAAACCCAGATCCCTACATCTGCTTCTCCCTCATCAGTGCCGCCGAACCAGGCGGCCAGAATTACGCCGGGCTCGACTTCAACCAGTGTGGAGGCATGGCAGGAAGGGAAGGGGGCTTCGTTGTAGATGAACTCTTCGGTCACAATGGCGGGGTGTTTATCAGCGGCGAATGATGTCATGGCGATGGCAAATAATGGCAATAGAGTAAATAGTATTTTTCCCATGATAGTTCCTTATCCATATCAACAGAATATTTGGCGTGAATCGATGTGAATATAGTATCGAAGTGTGAACGGTATATCAACGATGGTCTGCAAATATGGAAAGGTGTTTGCAGGCGTTATTTTTTAGGCCATGGGTCTAATAAGAAATACAATTTGGATGAATGCTCGAAAAGATTTTCTCTATGGTTCTGAACGAAGAACCAATTCATTAATCTTGATTTCATAAAATCGCGGAATTTCGGATTGTATGGTCCAACCCTCTTTGCCATACTCATAGGTTTCAAGCACAAACCGGTCTTCCTTTTCACGTACGCGAACGAGCCCTTTTATTGTGTAAACATCAAATTCTTTTTCCCAAATTGGGGTATGAAGGGGTATTTGTTCTGACATACCAGTGGACCTTTTCGGATATCCGTATCCTCGTTCAACATTTCTTCGGTCTGTTTGGATATCCCATAACTGTTTCCAACTCTCACCACCGTCTTTAGAACAATAGGTGCTTAATTCTCCGATAGCAGAATTCGTAATGGTTAAGAGACCGTGGCGATCATCATAAAACTGAAAATCTTTTGTTCTGAACAGTCCTTCATGTTGGTGCATGAATTCGAGTATCGTTACAGTCCAAGATTGTCCTTGATTAACGCTTCGCAGCAGGTGAGTTGGAGTGTAGGTGCCTTCATTGCGATGTGTGACCAATCCCCAAATGTGGGAAGTGCTGAAGGAACAAAGATTCGTGATTGTAGAAGCTCGGACTTTTACATTGATTTCCTTCCAGGTCTGAGCACCATCACGAGAAATGAAAAGCGCAGAATGTACCGGACCAGCACCATAATCATAGTATCCGCTTACTATAATTGTATTGGGTGGAAGGGAAACCATATCTTCAAAATTTAGCTCGATTTTTCTTCCTTCCCAATTGGAATAATCGAACGGTTCTCTCGCATTTATTTCATTCATTTGTACCGTAGTAAGTTTGTCTTGAGTTTCGATATCGTCAGACATCGAGTTTGTTGTAATGATCATCATGAGGATGGTGAATGCAGTTGCAATGCAATGTTGTTTTTTCATCATTTGCCTCTCAGGTGAACTTATAGTGTTTTAATTTTGAGTGGATGGGCTGGACCCCATAAGTGCTAAGATAAGAGTTTTACTGAAGAATTTTTTAGCTTTTTTGACCCTAAATTGAAGTGAAATTTCAATTATATTACCCTTATTTATCCCTTAAGTTAGTGCTTATGGGGCTGGACCCCCCCTGGCCCCCCCTTAAAAGGGGGGGAATGCATTGCTGCATCTATGGTGATCTGTTGGGTTCTCCTTCTGATCAATGTGAATCATTCCGGGCTGCTTCGTTGATTAAAGTTTGCCAGGTTGGAAAGCGTTCGGCGCCAATCTTTGTTAAATGATGAACTACTTTCATTAAATCTGGGTCGAAATAACTGGCCAGTTCCATCAATTCGAGTGCGTTTTCAGGTTCGTAGAGACGCCCTGGACGGTATTTTTCCAGGCCGGCTTCGGCTCGGCGGTGATCCAAGCCGATTTTGGAATGGACCCATTCTTTGTGCACCTTTTCACCCATTGCATAGGGAACGACATAGTCAACCGATTTCTTGAGTGAACCGCCTTTTGAGGAGGTCCATGTATAGAGCTCGCGGCCTTTTTTAGCTGAAATCATAGCCAATTCAATGGGGGGCTTTAGAGCGCTGCCATGATACGTAAGGGTGTCACGGCGTTTTAAGTCATGGCTGCTGCCGTCTTCGTAAAGGCTTTGGGTGACGAAGCGTTTGATGCCTGCGTGAGCGGCCTCGATCCATTCTTGCCGGTCTAAAATCATGCCTGAAATAGCCAATAGCCGCACGTGTTTGGAATAGCGGTTGGTGAAGTGAGTGGAGTTCTTCACGGCTTTTTCGTGCAACTTACCCAGCTTTGCTGCCCAAGCATCAACTTTTTTGCGGTCTTCTTCAGGAAACTTATCCCGAAGCGAGTGATAGGCAACAAGCAATGGATAAAATTTGTTTTCGTTAACATCATTGCCGGTGAGCTTGTAGGTTTGTGTCCAAGCCATGATGAAACGATGAAGGGTATCGGCGGCGCGCAAGTCGCCCGAAACCTGCCAATAGCGCATCAAGCACGCGGCATCGGCCATTTCGCGAAGTTTTTCAACGGCAGCGATTCGTTTTGGATTGGTGTTGACCAAGCCTTCGTAATGAATGGCTTCGAGTGGATGAGGCTCGGCGTCTAAAAGCGGCAGGGCTTTTTGTTTGGCTTCTTGCGCCAAGGCCTTGGCTTCGGGATAGGCTTCGACCAAGTCGCGCAGTTTTTCAAGTTGGGCAGAATTCAGCGGTTGAACGGCAGGGATGGAAAATTCACCCACCTCGGCTTGAGTTGTAATCGTCATAATAAGAAATGCGATGGTTAAAACGATTCTCATTTGGGATAATCCTCATTAGATTCTGATTGTTTAATTATGATAGGTTACAATGAAATTTCAGCATTATTGACTTTTTCAACAAGAAATTTCACACCCCTCTGGATGGATTCAAAACCAATGTCTTCGAAGTTGATTTCATTTATTTTTAGAAATTTGTAATGGCTAACCTCTTCACTGATATTGATTTTGGAAAAATCACTGACCTTGCATAGAAAGAATAAATCAATGGTGTGATACAACACTTCGCGAAACAGGTAGATGTTGGGTTGGGTGCAAATGAATTGGGGATTTTGAATCTCCAAATGAACTTCTTCTTGAACCTCTCTACTGATGGCTTCTTCGGCGGTTTCGTAATAATCGACAAAACCACCGGGTAAATCCAATGTGTCTTTCTTTGGGTCTTTGGCGCGGATGGTAAACAAAATTCGTTGATTTGTGTCCACGATAATGGCGGCTA
>CAZEZQ010000049.1:0-13812 GCA_964516245.1 uncultured bacterium
TACCAGATTAATCCATAGCAGAAGACAATTTGCAGGGCTATAAACATTCCACTGGCTTTGAGAAAATCTTTAACACCTTTTCGTAATCCATTATGAAGAAACGGGAGCAAAACAAAGGCAGGGAACAGCCATCCAGTCGAGAGGTGCAGCCAAAAAGCAATCGAAAGCGCCACAGAGACCGGCAGAATGCCGCCTTGATGGTTGACATAACGTTGAGAGTAATAAAAGAGCGGGAGCCAGCCGGCAACCAGCACGGGGTAGACTTCTAAATGGCCGAAAAACAATACGATTAATCCACCGCTGGCGAAGAACAAACCGAAGGCCAGAATTTGGCGGAAGGGATCGTACAAGGAAATTCGAATGCGGCGGCCAAACCAAAACAGGCTCCACACGCCGGACAGGACCGATATCCACACCAACACTTCACGCGAGGTCCACCCCAGCGAATTTGAGGCCAATAAATATCCAGTGCGGTGGATGCCAATGGTGAGTGGTTCGCGCAGGTAGAGATGCCACACCGGCTGCATGGCGCGTTTGTACCAATCCACCCCATCGCGGCTAAAGCGGATCGAGGGGAAGACGTAAAACAAGAGCATGGCAAGGCCGAGGCCGGCCGCAATGTACAACCATAGATGCCGCCGGGTGGGGTGATCGATGCGTTCAATGCGGCCGCGCACAAATTGATAGGCGGTGGGATGCAGCGCGGCGTATCCCAAAGCGTAGAACAAAAAATCCAACACTGGGTTTTCGATTTGCTGGGCGCGCATGGACCACAGCATGCTGGTTTCGCTTTGCGCCATTGAGACCAGGCGATAGAGATAAAGGGCAAACAGGGCATAAGATTGTGCCCAGGGGAATGATTTATTTTTTTGATACCAGGCGGATAATAGCTGGAGCAGCGCAAGTGATTCGATCAACGCCAGCCAGGCGTATTCGTCTCCCAAAGGGATGTAATGGAACGCAAAGCCTAGAACGGCTAGCAAGCAGGTGATGGAGAGGCGAGAGAAGTGTTTCATGAATAGTATCTTGGTTCAATGAATAAAATATGGCTCTATGAATATACCATAGAGCCGATTGTTGTTGTATGTATGGCTATGTTGTAATTTACAATTCAATCAAGACGAATTTTGTTTGGCGAGAATTTCAGGCGCTGTTTCATTAGGGTGATTTGTGTGCTCTGTATATAAATCATGCCGTAGTCCCTGGCCAATGTAAAACTTGATCAAGGCTTGGATTGACATATCACGTTTTTTTGCAACCTTTTCCAATGATTCCAAAACATCTTTGGGGACATCAATTGAAACGGTCTCCTTCTCACGGGGGTGGATATGAAGTTCGATGCTTTCTTCAGATTTCTTCATGTAAATCCTGAACAAAAATATCTGAATTTTTTAACACAACTCTGATTGTAGGGGCACGTTGTCCGCCACGGCGGATGCCTCTGCAGTGAAAGATTGTCTCTCAGAATTGATTTAAGTGCAATATCATCAACATTCGGGGCAGGCACTGGGGTCTGCCCCTACATTGATAGAATTTCAAATCTCTTTGGTTGAATTTCAAGTGCGCATCCAAATGGAGCGTTTTTGTTTTCGTTGGATTTTCGATTCTTCATCCCAATATTTTTGGATGCGTTTTTCTCCCCGGGTGGTGGAATAAAACTTTTCGGGATGCTTGATTCTTTCATCGAGACTTTGAACATAGGTGGATTTGTGGCATACGCATTCACCGCTTAGCATGTCTTTGCCGCAGAGGGGGCATTCATGCTTGAAATAGGACGATTTTATGCGCCCTTCTTCGATCCAGCGGAATATGCGTTTCGCTCCAATGCCAATCCGTTCAGACAGATCGAACACCGTCATCTTTCCCTCTTCATTCAAGATTTCGCGGGAAAGAGACATCAACTGTTCATCGACATGATTGCAGGTTTCGCACAACCCCAGCCGATTGACGCGGGCAAAGATTTTGCATTCTTTACAATTTTCAAACATCACAGCTCTCCTATTTTCCCGAGCGCATTAGAACAAACGCCCAGAACAACCTTCATGCACAAACAGACACCCCGGGTGTAACCGTACACCCGGCTCTTTGCTCCGCCTTGGTTAGTTATCGGCAGTGTGAAATTTGAGTTTAAAGGTTTTGTGAAATGAAGTTATGAATTTTTTGGGGGGTGTCAGAAAGGACGTAAGAGGGACATAAAAAAGTTTTAGAAACTATCTTTAATTCGGTTTCAGTTTTTGATGAGATGGCTCAAGCCAATTAGTTTCAATTGCTTTTTTGTGGTTTCGACCAAATGATCTGGTATTGGGCTCTTTTGTTTTTCAGCTTCTTTGATTGTTTCCCAGGCTTTTACCACTTCTTTTTGTTTTAAGAGTTGCATGATCTTGGAAGTATGAGATTGCCCATTTAATTCATATCCTGTGTATTGATTGGCGAGTTTTTTGTAGAAGTGATATGGATCTTCTGGGAATTCTGAAATATTGAAGAATTTGCCCAAGTTGTGAGTGGCATAGTGATGGTTTGGATTGTATTCAAGCGCTTTGAGGTATAAGTTTATGGCGGCAACTTCGTGTCCCAAACGCTCACTGCAAATGGCTAGATTGGTCAATGCATTGCCATAATCTGGTTTGCGAAGGAGCGCCATCCAATTGTAAAAAGTTGCTATTTGATAGTGTTTTCGATCAATGAAAATTTTGCCAAGATGCATATAGGGTGATGCGAATTCTGGCTTGTATTCAACCGATTTTCCAGACAGGTTGATGGCCGCTTGATACTGGCCTGCAAGAGAAGCCAGGATGCTTCGAAAGTGATATGCCTTTGGATTGCGGGGATGATACTTCAAAGCGCGTTGGTAATAGCCATCCGCTTTTTTATTTTGATTTGCATAATGATGATGGTTTCCAATCTCGACCAGCAATTCGGATAATGCTGGTTTTGGATTCAGAGTTTCATACAAATTTGGATGAATTTTTTCTTGTTTCGCAAAAGCATGGGGAGATTCAATTTTATATCCCTTCTCACTCATCTCGAAATAAAGTTGATCTCCATTATCATTTCGAGAGGCCATTAAAATGTGATAATTCTCATACCGGGCAACCAGCTGTATCGGTACGCCCACCCGTTTTCCCAAAGCGGCTCCAATTACAGAACTTGTTAAACAGTCGGCAACTCGATCTTTCAGGCATAGATCCACACGGAAATTGCGTGGGTTTCCCGGTTCGCTGCCCCCATATTGAAAATTTTTCTCTTGGTACAGAAATTTGTAGATGGTGTAGAGTTTATGTTCGATGCTGTTTTTCCAGCGAATCTCTTGTTTTAATGCAAAGGCCATTTCATCGAGTAGGTTCATGGCGGCATCGGCATCCACATCGGGATGAACTTCTTTTGAGAGCAATAAAGCGGCTTGGAAGAGGTCGATTTGGTCTTCTGGCAGGGCGGCCAATTCATCAAATGTTTCCACACGTTTCACTTCATGAATGGGCACAGTTCGAATATGGACATCGTATTGGTAGACGCAGAACAAGCCTACATAGAAAACAATGATGGCTGCCAACATCGTATTGAATACGATCAATGCGTAGCGCAGCGTTCGCATGAAGTAATACGAAAACATAGCCTTACCCTCCCCGACTCACTATAAACGATGATATGGGGACAGAGCAACGTAAAAAAGCATTTTTTACAACATTATGATTATGCTTGCAAATCTTATCCATCGAGAATATTATTATAATCATAAAAACTTATTGAGGACTTTGTAATGAATGCTGAAAATACATGTACACTTACTGAATTTCAAAACAATGCCCATGCCATCCTGCAAAAATTAAAAGAAACCGGTCAACCTCAATTGCTGACCGTGAATGCCGAAGCGGAAATGGTAATTCAAGATGCCGATTCTTATCGGAAACTCTTAGCCCATATAGAACATTTGGAAACCATTGAAGGCATACAACGCGGTTTGGATTCAATGAAGCAAAATAAAGGTAGGCCTGCTGAAGAAGTTTTTAATGATTTGGAGCAATTACTTGGAATTCAATCTGAAAAATGAAATATCAAATCACCATTTTATATTTCATCGCCTGCTTCACATCTTCCTCTTCCAACTCTGGATACGCTCGATTCACTTCCTCAATGTTTGCACCATTCGAAAGCATCTTCAAAATCACTCTTAATGTAATTCGGGTATTTTTGATTGTGGGTTGGCTCATACATATATTTGGATCAATGGAAATTCGGTCTAACGTTTTCATCTTTTCACCTCTCGCGGCGGATCATGCTTTCGATTTTGTTGGGCAGGCCGAACAGGCGGATGAAGCCTTCGGCGTCTTTTTGATTGTACACCGTATCTTCTTCAAAGGTGGCGTAATCTTCGCGGAAGAGTGAATGCGGTGATTGGCGGCCCACCACGGTGCAGTTGCCTTTGTAGAGTTTGAGGCGCGCGGCGCCGGTGACGTATTTTTCACTTTCGGCAAAGAAGGCGTCTAATGAGTGGCGCAGGGTGGTGAACCATTGGCCGTAATAGACCAGTTCGGCGTATTTTTCTGCGAGTACGTTGCGGTAGTGCATGGTGTCACGTTCGCACACCAAGGTGAGCAGGGCCTGGTGCGCGGCATAAAGCAGGGTGCCGCCTGGGGTTTCGTATACGCCCCGTGATTTCATGCCCACCAGCCGGTTTTCCACGATATCCACCCGTCCCACGCCGTTGTCACCCGCGAGTTTGTTGAGTTGGGCAAGCAGGTCCACCGGATCCAACGGATTGCCGTCTACTGAGATCGGGCTGCCTTCGTCAAAGCCGATTTCGACATAGGTGGGTTCGTTGGGCGCATCTTCGGGATCTTTGGTGAGCAGAAACATGTCTTTGGGCGGTTCGTTCCAAGGGTCTTCGAGAATGCCGCCTTCGAAGGAGAGGTGCCACAGGTTGCGGTCCATCGAGTAGGGTTTCTCAACCGTGACCGGCACGGGGATGCTGCGCTCTTTGGCGTATTCGATGGCGTCGCGGCGCGATTTGATATCCCACTCGCGCCAGGGGGCGATGATCTTCAAATCAGGCGCGAGCGCCTGGAAGGTCAGCTCAAAGCGAACCTGGTCATTGCCCTTTCCTGTAGCGCCGTGCGCCACCGCGCCGGCCCCTTCTTTGCGGGCGATTTCGACATGCCGTTTGGCGATCAAAGGGCGGGCGATTGAGGTTCCCAGCAAATATTGGCGTTCATAGATTGCCCCCGATTTGAGCATGGGGAAGCAAAAGTCGCGCACGAATTCTTCGCGCAGGTCTTCGATATATATTTTCGAGGCGCCGGTTTTTATCGCCTTTTCATTCAACGGTTCGAGTTCTTCGCCCTGGCCCACATCGGCCGCATAGGCGATGACTTCGCAGCCGTAATTTTCTTTTAACCAGGGGATAATGATGGAGGTATCGAGTCCGCCTGAGTAGGCCAATACGACTTTGTTGATTTTGCTCATGGTTGGCTCCTTTGAAACAAACAATTGATAGTAATTTTATTTTGATGGGCCAGGCGATTTGAGACATCAAAGTTAAATAAGCATTCACGGCTCGGCGGGAGCCTCGCCCTCCTTAAAGCGACAACACGGCTCGGCGGGAGCCTCGCCCTCCCACAGGCAGCAATAATTTTATGATTCCATTGAGGGGCGGTTGTTTTGTTTTTTCCGGTAAAAACTGTAGGCGTCGATGATAGAATAGAAATACAAAATGACGCTTACAGCAAAAAGCACGGCCAGCGAGACCAGCATTTTTTGAATCGGTTGAAACGCGTTGGGGATCGCTTGCTCGATGCCGGATAGATCTGATTGTTCCATCGCGGCACTGATTGTGGCATAATAATTCACCACTGCCATGGTGATGGGGATCAACACGGCCAGTGAAGAGACCAAAAACACCACCGCGAACACCAGGCCTTTGAGATATTGGCCGTTGTAGATTTGACCGGCTCCCGGAATGACAAAGGCTGAGAGCAATGCGGCGCGTCCGGCATCTCCTTGAGAACTATCCATCTTACGCTCTCTCCTGTTCACGATACGCCGCCCGTACCCGTTCGACATCTTCGGGTGTGTTCACTCCCGGCCAGGGGTGCGGGGTGGTAATCATTTTGATTCGCACGCCGTATTCCAACGCCCGCAACTGTTCCAAACTTTCCGATCGTTCGAGAGGGCTGCGCGGCCAGCATGAGTAGTTCTGCAAGGTTTCACGGCTGAAGGCATAGACTCCTAAATGAAGCCAATAACTGGAAGGCCGCTGGGCCCATTCGAGATCTTCTTTGCGCCGCCAATAGGGGATGGGGCTGCGCGAAAAATACAGCGCGAAGTTTTCGTGATTCACCACCACTTTCACCTGGTTGGGGTTCAGCACATCCTGCTCGTCATGCAGTGGCGCCATTAGGCTGGCCATACCGGTTTTGGCGTCTTTTTCGAAACATTCCACCAGCCGGTCTAAATCTTTGGGATCGATCAATGGTTCGTCGCCTTGTAGATTCATGATTACATCATGATCGAGTTTCAAATCTTCAAGCACCCGCGCCACCCGGTCTGAGCCGGTGGGCAGTGAGGCTGGTGAAAGCACCGCTTCACCACCAAAGTTTTCTACAGCCTTTTTTATGCGCTCATCATCGGTGGCTGCCAATACACGTTCCACACGCCGGGCCTGTGCCGCCTGTTCAAACACCCGCTGTATCAACGGTTTGCCCTCAATGTCGATTAGTGGTTTGCCTGGCAAACGAACCGAGCCGTACCGCGATGGAATCACACAGATTGCCCGAACCATTATTTCTCCCGTAGGATGGGTTAGGTTTTTGACCCATCGGATCTATCGAAAAGTCTCTGATCATCATAATCGTGGAAAAAATGATGGGGTAGCTCTATGGAGGGAGATTTTGTGGTTGTGATGGAAGAATTAGATTCTTACGGGAGAAGTGTGGGAGATTGTCTTGCAGAATTGAATAAAGGTAATGGAACGTTTAAGTTAATCCCCTCCTAACCCAATGTTATTAACTAACACTCCGGTTTTGCTTGTTTTTTGTTGCAGTATTTTGGGTTGGCGTTTTGAATCCATTGCCAGAACCCGGAAGGTGTAGTGGGTGCCGTATTGTGGCCCGGCTTGAAATTCTTCGGCCAATTCGGGGGCGAGATTTGGCGCTCCTGTTTTCCAACGGAATGATTTGATTTTGGGATCTCCTGTTCGTCCCAAATAGCGGAATTGTTTTTCACGGTTGAGTTTTACTTGAAGGTGATAATCTTTTGTACCCGGTGGTTCAAAATCCCATGAAATCTGCACATCACGGGCCAACGATTGGGGGGCAATCTTTTTTTGTTCTGTTTGTTGAATTACAGCCCATATTGCCTGGGTGAATAGCTGGGTTTTGAAGTATAGCCCGGCGTCTTTCATATGGGCGAAATCGGTGAACCATTCGGGATGTTTGCGCAGTAGTGGTTCGGCATCGGCTGCCATCAGATTGTGTTGTTTTGCATAATCACGCATGGCCCGGTTGCATTCATCGATCAATTGTTTGTCTAGTTCTCTTCCCTTTGTAGGATGATAAGGCACTGGGGCCAAGATCATTTTTGCTTCACTGTGTTCGATCAATACATGCAACTTTTGAAGATAGTTCTTGTATACATGTAAAGTTTCAGGATTGGGTTTGCTTAGCAATGTTTTTGGGTTCACGCGGCGTGTCACATGATTTTGCAATTCATAGGCGGATTGGCCTTCACGATGCATGATGTACGTGAACAAGGCGCTGTTCGCCATCAACATACGTTCCATCCAACTGGCTTTTCTCCCCTTCCATGATGTGCGAAAGTGCGCGTAATCATGTTGAAAGCCGGGCCACAAACGAACCGTTCCATCATTCGCGCCATGATGCGCCAAAACGATATCCGGGTCAAAATGGGATACCCTGATCATGTAGTTGATGGTTGATTCTACCAGAGTCCAACCGTCACAACCGAAATCCATCACTTCGACTTGCTGCTTCAAGGGGAGGGCATCCAAATACAGCTGCAGGTAATAAGGATATTTCTTCATGGTGGTCGAACCACCCAGGCATGCTACCCGAATGACATCATTTGGCTTCTTGATAGAAAAAAATTGCTGCCCAATTTGAATGCCGTTCTCTTTCAATTGGGTGTCGCTGCGGGTGTAAGAGAGATAGGGGTGAGGTTTGAAGCGTTCCGTTGAATCGTCAATCCCGGCAATGCTGCGGTACTTCGAAACCCGTTCTGCCGCTTGCGGGTTGGCCCATGATATCCATATTCGAAACGTGAATTCGCAAACCAATAGTGTGATACCAATTGAGAGCAGAAACAGGGCGGCGTTGGTGAAACGCCGATGCTGCTTCACCCATTGCGTAAATGAGAACGAAACCTTGTTCGCATTGGCCATGGTTTACGGGGCTGCCGCTTCGCTGGGCTTGTCGATAAAGATTTTTCCTGGATTGAGCACGCCAGTGGGATCGAAGATTTGCTTTACACGGCGCATTACCTGCATGCCGGTATCGCCCACCATCATAGGTAGATATTTGCTTTTGATGCAGCCAATGCCGTGTTCACCGGTTACCGTTCCGCCCAGTTCGAGGGCTTTTTTGAAAATTTCGTCAAAAGCCTGTTCGACGCGATGCATTTCTTCTTCATCCCGTTCGTCGGTCAGGCAGGTTGGGTGCAGATTGCCGTCTCCGGCATGGCCGAAAGTGCCGATTTGCAGGTTGTATTTCTCACGAACTTCTTCGATGAATGCGAGCATGTCGGGCACTTTGCTGCGTGGAACGGTGGCGTCTTCCAAGATGGTTGTGGGTTTGCGCCGCGCCATGGATGACAGGGCCATACGCCGGGCCTGCGCCAGTTCGTCGGCTTCTTCTTTGGATTGCGCCACTTTGACTTCGGTTGCCCCTTTTTCTTTGCAGATGCGTTCGATGGCTTCGCTTTCTTCTTCGACTTGGGCGGGATGGCCGTCGGTTTGAATCAGCAGCAATGCCCCCGCTTCGCGCGGCAAACCAATATGCGCATAATCTTCCACACAGTTGATGGTCACATTGTCTAAAAATTCCAACGCGCAGGGGGTAATCTTGCCCGCGATGATCCCTGCCACCGCGCGTCCGGCAGATACCATATCGGGGAATATCGCCAGCAATGTTTGCGAAGCCTTGGGCGGCGGGATCAAGCGCAGCATGACTTTGGTTAAGACACCCAATGTGCCTTCAGAACTCACAATCAGTTTCTTCAGGTTGTAACCCGCTACGTCCTTCTTGGATTTGCTCCCCGTCCAAAACACTTCGCCATTGGGCAATACCACTTCGATTCCCATGACGTAGTCTTCGGTTACGCCATATTTCAGGCAGCGCAAGCCGCCTGAGTTTTCCACCACGTTCCCACCAATGGTTGAGATTTTCATTGAGCCGGGATCAGGTGGGTAGAACAATCCTTTTTCTGCCGCCGCATTGGCCAAATCGGCGGTGATTACTCCTGGTTCTACTGTGATGGTGAGGTTTTCTTCATCCACCTCCAAAATACGGTTCATGCGCACCAAGCACATAACAATGCCGCCCTGCACCGGCACACTGCCGCCCGATAACCCTGTGCCCGAGCCCCGGGGGACGACTTTTGCGTCATGTTCATAGGCGTATTTCATAATCTCAGCAATTTCACCGGTATTGACCGGATAAACGATTGCCGCGGGCGAGCCGCCTAAATGCGGTGTGCCATCAAATGAGTACGTCACCAAATCTTCGGGTGCGGATAGCACCCGTTCCGGGTCAGGAATGATTTTTTTCAATGCGGCGATAATTTCATTGTTGCTGGGCATGGTTGTCATCCTTATTTAACGCAGGCTGGCATGGCGCTTTTCTGGCTCGTGCCCCCACACCATGGCTTGCCTGCCTTTCTGGCCATAGTCTATCACAGTTCCTGGACACTCAAAGCCGGAAATTTTGGGGGCGTAGAACCGGCTTTCGGCATTTGGGGGCCGGTTGGTGTATATCTTACGGTTTGACCAGGCAGCGGTTACTCGTTTGCCTTTGGTATCGGCTAGTAGAACATATTCTTCTTGAGTGGGCGAAAGTTTCACCCGCATAAAAGTTCCATTCACCATGATATAAAACAATCCGCTCATAGAGCGGTCTCGTATCACCATTGCCAGCTCGGCATCTGTATGGATAAACGGGTTCTCATATTCTTCCCCATCTGAAATCGCCACCAGGTCGATGCCCCCGTTCCATTCCACCAGTCGAACATGGCCAACCGGGAGTGAATCAAACTTGGTTTCAAACATGGGACGGCCTGGTTGATCCAACGTCACAATATAGAAAAATGGTTTGTCAGGATTTTTCAGCTCAACATCATATATGCTTCCAATGGTTCCATCCTGCCATCCTGACTGTTTGATGCTCTCTGGCGAAAACAACACGTTCAACATGCCGACGTGTTTGGGAGCAATAAAGCCCGCGCGCTCAGCCCGGCGCACCTGCTGCCATTCGTGAACGCTCATCGGACCGCTGTATTCCAACGCCGCCTGGGGGATGATGCGCAGCATTTCTGAAACCTCTTGATTCATCTTGCCCTCGGCTTCGCCGGGTAGTTTGAAGACGATATTTCGGATGTGGGATTCGTTCGATGCATCATCAGGAAAGTGCGCCACGACCGTATACGCTCCACCAATGGCGCTGCCATGGCGGCGAAGAACTTGGGTACGGCCGTGCGGTGAATAGGTGCTCCATGTGGTGAACAATGATGTTTTCAAAACTTCTTCTTGAAACGAATCATACGAAGGCAGCGAAGAGGATTTTTCTTCAGCTGCAGATTCGGCCTCATGCAGCCAGCGCCATTGGGTGCCCCCCTCGTTGAGCAAAAAACTCTCATGGTTCATGGTGTAGGTGGGCGATGCCACTGTTCCTTTAGCCGATTGCTGCGCGAACAAAAACGGGTCGCGATAGGATTCGAAAGAGAGCACCGAAAAGGCTTTGCTTGGGTATTGCAGCAAGGTGGCGGTTTCATGCTGCTGGCGAAAGCCGGATTCGACTATCCGGTAAAAATGATAGGTGTAAGGGTGCGAATCGATCTCAGAGGCCTGGGCTTCCCAGAAATCCTGCGCCCGGCATGAAGGTTGATCGATTGAGGCCAACATGCATAAACTGCCCCAAACTGGCGGCAGCAGCAATCCTTTCGGTTTTTTCCATCCCGCCAATGTTTCTTGTGGTTTCGGTGCCGGTGTGGGAGTCGGTTGTGCCGGTTTTCGTCTGGGATGCCCGAATTCTTCAAGCATTTTTCGCAGTGTGATGGGTTGGCCGCCGGTATTGAATTTTTTGCGTTCTGTTTTGGGAAGAGATTCGGGCACGCCGATGGGCTCTTCTTCGCTCCCCGAAACTTTCACTTCGCGATCCAATGTATTCAACGCTTCGTTTTCAGTATTCTTTTTTTCATACATCTCTGAAGATTCTTCCCAAAACAAAGGCGAGGTTTTTGGAATCCATGGGTCGCTCAATTGACTTGTTAACGACGGCATTACCGTGTTAAGGGTGCCAGGCAGCCGATGCAGGTTGATGGCTTTGAACAATTGCCCATAGGTGCCCCGGCTTAAAATCATGGGGTATCCCAACCGTTTCACGCTCTCGATCCAGGGGATGCCCAGCAACAAAGTTTCTTGCAACTCATCCATTGTGACTTGCAAGCGATGCCCGTCTGTCACCAGGTTTTCCATCCCACTTCGCGTAAACGAGATTGCCCGGTATAGATCAGGCAAAAACGATTGCACTGAGTAGCGCGGATGATCTTCCCACTCATTGTGATATACCGAAATGCACATCAAGGTAGATAGGCCCAGGGCTGTTCCGTATGCAACTCGTTCGCTGGGGGTTACGGCGCTGGGATTGATTGAAGAACAAAAGTTGGCGAGCCGGTCGCGTATCTGCTTCAACTGCCGGTTGAGATCGTGGCGCTCGATGGTTTCGAAGCGGTAATAGGCCATGTCGTACACCAAGGTGGCCGATGCCAGGAGCCGCACATCGGGGAGGGTAAACGATTCTTCAGAAAATGTATAAAACCCGACCGTTGACTCACGCTTCAATTCGTTCAGCTGGCGCAAAAATTCGCGCTTCAAGCGATTGATCGCCCACCGTTCCGGCTCCATCCCCAAATACATCATCATTTCGCAAACCGCCTGGTGATAGAGCAATGCGTCTTCGCCTTCTAAATAACGGGGATGAAAGTCTTCGTTTGTTGAGAAAGGGCCTTCGCCCAGATACCAGGGCGATTCTTTTTGCACATATCCTTTCACGCGCTGTTGAAAATGATCGTAAAGGTCGTCAAAAAGATAATCTTGAAACTGGTCTTCGGTTTCACGAAACCATTCACGGTTGCCTAGCAGAAATGGATGGCCGGCTTCGGCAATGTTTTCTAAAATCCTCGCCGGCACCGGCGGCAATGCATCCAGTGGAGTTATCGAAGCATTTGCTCCCAAAGAAGTAACACAAAATAGTAAAGCAATAAGGGTATGTTTGAATTGTTCCATAATTATAAGATTTGCAACGATTGTCTTGAATTGGTGTTATAATATTCTAAAAGAATATAACACAAAACCTCAAATATTTCAGAAGGAGGCAAATTATGTTCTCGTTCCGTCCTCCCATTCATCTTATTGTTGTTCTTGTAGCAGCGTTTTTGGCTTTTGGCTTTTATGCTTATTTTAGCCAAACAGATTTCACCAGCGAGGCGAATGCCAAAATTTCGGAGGAAAGGTTTACAAGATTACGAATGAATATGGTGAAATATCAAATACAGAATCGAGGCATCAAAGACAAAAAGGTGCTTGAAGCCATGCAGGAGGTCAAGCGCCATCAGTTTGTTCCCGATTATCTGCGTGATGAAGCCTACAACGACCATCCCTTGCCCATTGGCCACGACCAAACCATTTCTCAGCCTTACATCGTGGCAGCCATGACCGAGTTGATTCAACCCCAGCCGGAAGACAAAGTGCTCGAGATTGGAACCGGTTCGGGTTATCAGGCGGCCGTATTGGCCAAAGTTGTGAAAGATGTATACACCATTGAAATTGTCGAGCCGCTGGGGAAGCACGCCAAAAAGCGGCTGGAGGAACTGGGTTATGAAAATGTGCACGTTCGCATCGGCGACGGCTACAAGGGCTGGCCCGAAGAGGCCCCTTTCGACAAAATTGTGGTTACCGCCGCACCGCACAAGATCCCCCAACCTTTGGTGGAACAACTCAAAGATAACGGGCGTATGGTGATCCCAGTAGGTACGGGCTCGCAGCAACTGATGCTGCTGCAAAAGAAAGACGGGGAACTCAAAAAGCAGAGCATTTACCCTGTTCGGTTTGTGCCGATGACGGGGGAAGTGCAGGAGCAGAGGTAGTATAACCAAAGGTGTACTCTTTTGGATTCGTACAAGATGAAGATGGGTGGTTTGGATGCGAAGGCGTAAGTTTGCCTGAATGCGTTGCACAGGGCAAAGAGGAAATATACGCGTTGGAAAACATCAAAGAAGCCATTGTTGTTTGGCTTTAGGCGGAGGATCAATGCACTTTTCAGTCTTATTGAATCCTCCCCTGCAACCAAACCTTCAAGTCATTAACCTCTTGAAAATCAATCAACGCCTCCCCAAGTTCTTCTAATGCGGAAGCCGGTAAATTTTGAATTTGCGCAAGCAATGCTGAGTCGATTGCACCAAATTTACGTTGGAGAATACGGGAAATGATATTAACCTCACCTTTTTGCAATCCTTCTTGCAGTCCTTCTTGCAGTCCTTTTTGCAAGCCTTTTTGCAAGCCTTTTTGATGGCCTTCTTCCAATATTTCTT
>CAZEZQ010000050.1:0-13774 GCA_964516245.1 uncultured bacterium
ACCCCGAACAAGAACTCTTCCCACTTCAACGGGATCAAATATTTACGTTAACTTGGGAGGGTCAAAATTTCAATCAATCAACTATAAATATTTCAATTAACGATCAACCAGTTGTGCAAAACGGAAATATCACAGTTGGAGCAGGCAATGCGGCATTTGTTGTTGGTGGATTTGGCCAATTTCAAACACTAAATCTCCAATTGGCTCCATTGCAAATCACCGGTGAAAGCCCAGCTGTAGTTGAAGTACAACAAGGCAATGGCGAACCGGATGTGCGAGAATTTGCAATTGACGATCCTTTGCCACCGATATTAACTCCCGATGAACCCCTTCAAGAAGAAGAAGAAGAATGGAATCAGAAAACATTTTCCATCTCAAATAGCAACGAGGAAGAATTCTTCATCACAGGCGATAATTTTCGAAGATTGCAGATTTCAAATGTAAACCCAGAAACACCATCTCAGGTTTATCTCTTTCCTGAAGGCGAACAACCTACTGCAGAAAACAAAATTATGTTGGACGAATTGGCTCCAATATTTGGTGACATCAGTATAAGAGCAAATATTGGAGAAGGTTTTGAAGATTCAATCAGGCAAACCATTGTACCCAGTTCATTCGCCAACGCTATTGGCCCTATCCCTGAAGACGCCACCCGTGGATTCAAAATTCAAGTAGTGAATCCCGATTCGGGCCTTTCTGTCAATAGCACCCCAGAAATGGGTGTGATTACGTTTACGCCGTAACATTCTTTCTCAAAAACCCATGAAGCCCCTTCAAGATTTTTTGGAGGGGCTTTTTTTATTGGGGGAAAATCAGCTGCCATGAAATGGGTTTGAAGTTATAATACGGATAATTCATATTTGGATTGACGGTATAATTATGTTCCAAGATCTTTTTCACCGAATTTTTTGCCTATTGTTTATGGCAGCCCTGTTGCCGTTGCACTTCGCTGGGGCGGTTGATCTTCCTTTCGTTGGCGAACGAACTGAACCGAAATACAAAGACATCACGTTTTGGGATGCGTACAAGCAAGAACAACGCGGCATTCGCGCATTGCTTTATACGGTGTTGACCGATCAGAAAAACCGGATGGTCGATCAACGTTTGCATAAGCAATTCGTCAATTTTTTGGGGTATATGTGCCAAGAAGTGATTACGTTGGAATCTATTGAAGAGCCGACGCGAAAGCGTATGGTCGAAAATGTTCTTGTGGGGTTGGTCGACCAATGGAAGCTCAACGGGCGCATCGACCCCAATGCGCTGTTCCAGCCCTTGCCCTTTTTGGATGTGGATGTTCTCGTTTTAATGGAACGTACGGTTTACGACCAGTTGTGGCGGGAAAACGACAAAAAACTGATTATCGGGCTCAATGTTGCCGCGTTTGAGCTTGATCTGGGCGAACCGCTTTATACCAACCGTTTCGTTACCGAAGTCCCTTGGACGGGTGAAGACACATCGTATGTCAAAGCGGAGCGCAGGGCATTGCTGAAAGTAACAGACGCCATTGGTGAAACCTTTCAGCAAGCGGCTTACATTATTAATGAAGCTCATCGGCGGGAAGCCAGCGCGAGGGAGAAGGCCCAATCTATCGCTGAGCAAGAGCGCAAGCGGGTTTTGCTGCAAGAGCGGGAGGAACTGAAAAAAATTGTACGTGAAGCGAAATCGGTGTTGGATAAAGCGCCTTCGGACACTGCAGTTGTTACGCAATTGCAGCAAGAAGTGGGACAACTTGAACCTCTAATTAAGCTTCCCGTGAAAGATTTAACTGACGAACAAATCAAAAAACGCCGGGAATTGGCCTACAACGTTCAGGTTCATACAAACCAACTGCGTGAAAATCATTCTGCTATTGAAGATCCATCCGAAGAAAACCAGCAAGCGGCAGAATCCGTTCAAAAACCGGCTCCTGAAGTTCAACCCGAATTTCCGACCGGTTTTCAGCCTTTTGAAAAGAGCGAGCTCAAATCCGGCGTTTCACAAAACCTGAACCCCGTGCCATCACCTTCGAACATCAGTGGCAATATCTTCGATCGCAGTTGGCTGTTGCCAAACAACCGGCAAGAGAATTCATCTTCTCAAACGGGCCAAAAGCAAACCAATGCTTTGGGGAATCAAAATGTTCAAGGTACAAATATAAGTGGGTCACCCCAATCTGCAACCAATACTGTGATATCTGCCACCAAGAACCCATAATGCAATCTTCAATTCTTACTCAAACCCGAACCCAAATTTTGTTGCTGTTGCTATTGCCGGTGGTGGTGTATTCTGCGGCCATGACCGGAGATTTCGTGTATGACGATGTGCCAATTACAGTTTTGCAAAACCCGGCGTTGAGCGGCGAGGCCGATGTGTGGGAAGTTTTATCGTGGAGCCGGCCGCTTCGTGAATTTACTTACATGCTGGATCATGCCCTTTGGGGCTTCAACCCAGTCGGGTATCACGTGCAAAACCTGATCTGGCATCTGGCGAATGTGTTGTTGTTGTATGCGTTTATCAAATTTTTGGGCGTTCATGCGAAAATCGCTTTTACAACGGCATTGCTTTTTGCGATTCACCCGCTTCAAACCGAATCGGCAGCGTGGATATCAGGACGAAAAGAATTGTTGTGCTTCTTTTTCGAAATGGCTGCTTGTTTTGCCTTTGTTTATTCATTAAGTAGAAATGATGTGAATCAGCCAATAAAACGGATGCTATATGGGGTGTCACTCTTATTTGTAATTCTGGCTTTATTGTCAAAACAAGTTGCGATCATGGCGCCGTTGCTTATGGCTTTATGCGCTTGGTTGTATTTTCGCAATCATGCGCAGAGAGTTGAAATGAATACAATTGCGAAATGGCTCAGTGGGCCGTTGATTCTGGTATTCTTCTTCACCTTGTTCCGCTACGACATCGCGCGGGTTTTTACTCAAGTGCAAGATCAAGGGGTTTATTTCGACCCCGCTTCGCGGGATGTCTCGCTGTCCCTCTTATCATTTCTGCTTACACCGTTTGCAACCTTTGCCCATTCAGTGGGTTTATTTGTGTTCCCCTATCATCTTACGGTCGAGCATGGGTTTTCACCGGGTGAGAATTTATTTGATCTTCGTTGGTTAGCCGGTTTTGTTTTGATTGTTGTGTTGATGTTGATTTCATTCTATTACCGGCGCTTTCCAGCGCTTTTGTTTGGAGTGTTTTGGTTTCTAATCAGTTGGGCTCCAGTTTCAGGAGCCGTCCCTGTTTCTTATTTGTTTGCCGAGCGCTATTTGTATATCCCTTTAGTTGGACTGTGTTTATTTGCCTGTACATTGGCGTATCACTTTCTGCAATGGATTCACTCATTGAACGAGAATCCACAACGCCATCGGCGTATATGCCGTATGGCGCAATCGGTATTTGTAGTTGTCATGTTAATGTTCAGCGCCAGAACATTCGATCGAACATTGGATTGGCAAAATGAAATCGCCTTATGGCAGTCTGCCATCGAAATCAGGCCCGATTATGCCGAACTCTATTTCAATTTGGGCAATGCGTATATTCGGGAAGGGGAATATCAAAAAGCCTATCAAAGTTGGAATCAAGCGTTAAAACTCAACCCCAACCTGCCGCAAGTATGGGTCAATCGCGGCAACGCATTGGAAAACCAGGGCAAGACCGATGAGGCATTGCAATCTTATATGAACGCGCTGGAGATTTTTCCTGAATATGGGCTTGCCCATTTCAACCTGGCATTGCTTTATGAAAACAAAGAGAATATCGAAAAAGCTTTGCATCATTTTCAAGAGGCGGCAGAGCACCTTTATGGCCGGCGCAATCAAAAACACCGTAAAGGGCTCGCCCATTATCATATTGCCCGTATCCACTATCAAGCAGGTCGAATTGAAGCGGCCCAAGCGCATATCAAACACGCGATTCAACTGGCCGGCAGTGTTGGGAAAATTCACATTCTGCATGGTTGGATCAAGCAAAACCAGCCTCAAGCAGCCAAGCAGGCGTTTGAAACTGCGATTCAGCTGAATCCTAATTCAGCGGAACCCTATTTTAATTATGGACTATGGCATTGGCAGAAAGGCGACCCGGATGTGGCGCAGGAATTGTGGCGCAAAACCCTCCAATTGAACCCTGAATATGCTACGCGCATTCAGGCAGCTCAAAGCGAATAATTGTTCTTCCAACAAAAACTGAAACAAAATAGAAATATTAAGATATATATTAAAGAGGTGCAAACAATCACACTCTGGAGAAGGAACAATGAAACAGATGTTCAGTAGTTTGCTGATTTTCGCCGTCCTGCTCACGATTTCCCGTGGATGGACACAACCCATTGAAACGATTTTATTTACAAAAGAATCATTTGAACAAAACCGATTTTTAAAGGTCCCTGTATTGGATTTTGACAATCCGGCGGCCCAGCCGGCCTATGCGCCATTTGGCGAAAGATTTTCAGAAGGGCTGCGAATCGACCTTTTGCCAAAACAAGGCTCTATGTATTTGTGGGATCAATTGATCTCATCTCCAGCAGATTCATCTCTAGCGATTGTGTTGGAATACGCCATACTGCAGGGTGATCCAGAAGTGGCGGTGGTGGCGTTAAATGCGCCAAACAGAGAACCCGACAATCAGTTGGGATACACTCAAATTGTCAGCCATGAAAATTCTCCGAAGAATCAGCCGTTGCGCACCTATACCCTATATGCTCCACCTTCTAAAACAATGTTGGTTGGCGCGCAAGTTTCATTGACGAAAGAAACCGATCAGCCAGCCTCGCTGGTGCTATATTCCATAACAATTTATCCATTTGAACAAGTTGTTTCTGAGATGCAACCGACATCACCAGATGGCGCATTCGATGCGCCTTCGAGCGACCTCCCTACAAACATCAATGGCGATACGGGTGAGGTGCAATACAATTCTCAAGAGCAGAACATTTACCTGACCAACACCGAAACCGGCCAGGCGGCAAACATTGCTTTGCAACTTAACTCTGAGATAATCAAAAACGAGCCAGGCTATTTGCATGCGCAAACCGATGTTTCACTGAAAAGTGGTGATGAGGGGACTTCGGCATTGGTGCTTACATGCGATGAGTGGAGCACCGGGATTTTTACACATAATTCAAACTTATCTTTGGATGAAACCGCCACGCACGCAGTTTCCGCTTTGCTTCCACCTACTCAAAGTGATGTTTCGGTGGTGGTTCAAAATGGAGGTGGGGCTTCGTCAACTTCTGTGGATAATGTAATTGTCAAAACATTGATGGGTTCTTCGTTAACAGGGATTCGTGCTTTGCCTGAAGCCAGCAGCCCAAGCAACATCGCGGCGGCTTTGTTTGTACCTCAAAATCTCTATCGGGGAAGCGAGGCGTCGTATTCGCTTACAACCATCGACGGAGAAAGCCGGAACCCGGTGAGCCTTCCATACCGCGTGATCCTATCCAACGGACAGCAAAACCGCGTACTGCATGAAGGGATCACAAATGCCAAAGGGTTTGATTCATACACCTTTTCTGTCCCTGCTGATTTGGAGGGGAACTGGGATATCGAATTACAGTCGTTCAATCAATCTTTGCTTAGAGGCCAAACCCAAGTGCAAGAGGGGGGCGTGCTCTTTATTGAAATAGACAAACCGATTTACAAACCGGGCCAAACCCTGCAGGGCCGGGTGATTTTGCTCAACAACACGCTTTCACCTTTGCAAGATGAAATTGAACTCACTATCAATGACGCCAAAGGCATCAAGATTCATAAAGAGACTCTATCGACCAATGAATATGGCGTGGATTCATTTGAATTGCCTTTAGCCAGCGAACTTAATTTCGGCACATGGAAAATCACCGCAAAATCGGGGACTCAAGTTCAGGTTCAAAAGGATGTCGAAGTCGATCAATATGTGCTTCCCGATTTTGAAGTCAGCGTTGAACTTGAAAAAGATTGGTTTTTGCCGAGTGAACCAATCAACGGGAGCATCGAAAGCCGGTATTTCTTCGGCAAACCGGTGCAGGGAAATGTGTCTATTTCGGCTTTGCGGTATGTCGGCGATTGGGAAGAATATGCCACCGCCAGCGCCGAGCTCACCGAGGGGCGGTATACGTTTGAATTGCCCCCGGTTCAATACACGGCCGGAACACCCGGAGCGGAAGGGGCAGGCACACTGCAGTTGAAGGTAACAGTTACCGATGATGCGGGCCAGGAAGAGAGCAGCGACCTGCTTGCGAGGATAGTCAACTCTGGCGCGAATTTAAAACTGATTCCCGAATCTAACACCATCAAACCCGGGCTGAATCAAGAACTAGTGGTTGTTACGGATACACAGTCAGGTGAACCGTTAAGCGGTTTGGTGTCACTTGATATCCAGTTTATGGATGAAAATGGCAGAACCATCGATTCAATAGAGCAACAGGTAGAAACGCAAAACGGCTTGGCAACAGTTTCTTTTGACGTCCCCGAAAAAACCGCGATGACCACCGTCAATGCAACATCCCGCATTGCAAATTACAAAGAAGCCAGCCATGACTTGGTTCTTCCAGCCGCGTATTCGCCCAGCGGGCATTTCATTCATCTTCGCCAGCAAAATTCCGGCGTTTTGCAGGTGGGCCAGCAGGCGGTATTTGATGTCTTTCGCACCGGCCGCTCGACTATCTTTTATGAAGTCAGGGCCAATGGCCGCACAATTTTTTCCAGCGTAAGCGATTCCGGCCAGATTCGCTTTCCAGTCACGCTAGAAATGAGCCCCAAATCACGGGTGATTGCTTACACCATTCAAGAGAACAATGAAATTTCGGCGGATGCGCTGCCTTTCGAAGTCGAACTCGCCGCCTCAACCGATTTGCAGGCTGAATTCAACGCCGAAGAGGTTCGGCCCGGTGATCCCGTTTCGCTTTCACTTCAGAGTGCGGGCCAATCTATGATTGGGCTGTCGATAGTCGATGAGTCTGTATATGCACTGGCCGAAGACCGGTTGAATTTGCGAAACGTTTTTGCCGAGTTGGAGCGCATTTTCATGGAACCGAAAATCGAAGTGCATCAAAACCCCAACAATCGATTTGAACCCATCCCAGAGTTGGACCGAAAGGGAGCGGCGGACATACTCAAACAAAATCAAATCCAAGTCTTTACGACTAGAGGATTGCATGTGCCTGAAGCTGAATCTATTGATCCCTGGGTGTTCTTCGGCAATCCCCGTTTTCGTGATGCGGTACCAGTAGAAATGCTTCCCTCACCCGAAGAAGATACGGCTACAGGTGGCCAAAACAAGGTCGATGATTACAAAGAGCCAGACCGCGTTCGTACATTTTTCCCTGAAACTTGGCTGTGGCGGCCTGATTTGTTAACCGATGACAGCGGCCAAGCCACACTGGATCTGACAGCGCCAGACAGCATTACGACATGGAAACTGCACGCGCTATCCACCTCTCCCCAGGGTGTAGGCATTGCCGAAAGTTCACTGCGGGTGTTTCAAGACTTTTTCGCAGAGCCAGACCTCCCCTATTCGGTTATTCGCGGCGACCGTTTCCCCATGCGAGTGGCTCTTTTTAATTATGTCGATGAAGAACAATCGATTCGCGTGACACTCGATGAAACCGATGGCCTTGGCCTGCAGAGCGAAGCGGTGCAGGAAATCACGCTGCCGGGCAACGGTATAGGCTCTGTAGAATTCACATTGCAGCCCGAAAAAGTAGGGACCATTCCTATATCCATTACGGCGCAATCATCATCCCGCGCTGATGCTCTTCGCAAAGATTTGAAAGTCATTCCTGAAGGGGTTCGGCAAGAGATCGTTCATAATGGTGTGATCGATAGTGAATCACCGGTTTCTGTCCCTATTGCTTATCCGGATGATCGTGTGTCAGATTCTGCAAGCTTGCGTGTTTCTATCGTGCCCAGCCTGGTGGGGCAAAGCATGAATGGTTTGGATGACCTCTTGGGAATGCCCTACGGCTGCGGCGAACAGAACATGATCTTCCTTGCGCCGGATATCGAAATACTGCGCTATTTGAAAGCCACAGGTTCAACCATGCCCGCCATTCAGGCCAAGGCTGAGCATTTCATCACGGTCGGTTATCAGCGCGAACTCACCTTTCAACGCAATGACGGATCGTTCTCAGCGTTTGGACAACAAGACGATGAGGGCAGCCTTTGGCTGACCTCGTTCGTGCTTGGCACATTCAGCCGGGCGCGCGAGTTGCGCACTATTGATGAAACAGTGTTGGCGGATGCCGCAGAGTGGATCCTCGATCATCAAAAAGATGATGGTTCGTGGGAACCGGTGGGCTTTTTGATCCATCAAGAACTTTCTGGAGGCTTGGATGGCAATTTGGCTCTTACAGCCTTTGTGGCATTATCATTACTCGATTACGGTGAAGCCAATGACACCGCAGTTCTTCAGGCGCTTAATTATCTTTCTGACAATCTCACGAATTCAGAAAGCAATTCTTACATTTTGGCTATGAGCGCTTATGCCCTGGCACGAGCGGATCATCCATCAACCGGCCGAGCATTGGATTTGTTGTTGCAGCGAGCCAATCAAGATGCCAACGGCATCTATTGGGAACCGCACCCCATCGAAACCACCGCCTATGCCGCGCTTGCCTTGATGCGCGAACAGCGCATGGAGGCCCAACCAGCACTCTCTTGGATTGCCTCACAGCGGAACAGTCTGGGCGGATACGGCAGCACACAGGATACCGTAGTGGCCCTTAAAGCGTTGAGCCAGGCTGCCAGCAATCAAAGCCGGAACCTTGACGCCACGATTGATGTGCAGGTAGATGGTGAAAGCATTCATACCTTTGCGGTCAATTCAGATAATTTCGATGTTTTGCAAACATTGGAACTTGATCCGGTGGACCATATTAATTTGGAGATGAGCGGTGAAGGCCGGGTGAGTTATCAAATCGCTCAAGGCTTTAACATTCCAGTGCGTACGATGACACCGCAACAGGAACTGCAATTGGATGTGGAATATTCTGCGGAGCATGTTGAAACAGATGACATCGTGGATGTCAATGTGTCGATTTTGTATTCCGGCGAACTGATGGAAACCGGGATGAGCATTGTGGATGTTTCTGTTCCCACAGGGTTTGAATTGGTGCAAGAATCGCTTGAGCGGGTGCGCTCGATGGAAATCGTCAAGCGAATCGAACAAGCGGGCCGAAAAGTGATCTTTTACCTCGATCATCTCAGCACAGGTGAGACTTTTGAATTCAGTTTTCAGGTCAAAGCCAAATATCCAGTAGAAGCCGACGCCGGTGTAAGTGCGGCGTATCTGTATTATCAGCCTGAAAAACGCACGCAAGATCAAGGACCACTTATGACAATCGAATAATCAAGCGAAATCTTGTTCTTCTTTTGGGCCATGCATATTTTACATATGTATGGCCCATTTTTTCTGTAGACTGGAAGATTTTTGTTGGAGCGCAGGCGTCCCCGCCTGCTTTACAAGTATGCAGGCAAGGACGCCTGCTTTGCAAATATGCAGGCAAGGACGCCTGCTTTGCAAATATGCAGGCGAGACGCCTGCGCTCCAAAGAAGAAATGCAGGCGGGAGGCCTGCGCTCCAATTGTGAAACTTGTACTCAAATAGGTTCTTTTTGCTGGGTTTGCATTTATGCTATACTTTTGAGTTTATGAAACCCAATCTATTGCAGATTTATAAAATTCTCCACTCGTTTTTCGGCCACCGGAATTGGTGGCCCGGCGATACCCGGTTTGAGATTATTGTTGGAGCCATACTCACGCAGAACACCAATTGGAAAAATGTCGAGAAAGCCATCCAAAATCTCAAGCAAGCCAAGGCATTATCATACAAAAGAATGATTGAAATCCCCCAATCCGAATTGGCCGAACTCATTCGGCCTTCAGGCTATTACAATCAAAAAGCCATCAAACTGAAAGCATTTGTAGATTTTCTGCAAAAAGAATATCAAGGCAGCATTGCCAAGATGTTTCGCGAAGATACGGAGACACTTCGTGAGAAATTGCTGAATATAAGAGGGGTGGGCAAAGAAACCGCCGACTCAATTTTGTTGTATGCGGGAGATCATTATTCTTTTGTGATCGATCTTTATACCTACCGTATTCTTGTACGGCACGGCTGGATTGAAGAAACAACCGGTTATGATAAAATGCAAACCTTGTTTCAAACGAACATTCCAAAAGAGCTAGATCTTTATAAAGACTTTCATGCTCAGTTGGTGGCGGTGGGCAACAACTATTGCCGCAAATCGCCCAAATGTGAAGAATGCCCGTTGCAGCCGCTATTGCCCAAAGGAGGCCCCTTGGCTCTGTAGAGGGATTTCAACCACTTGTCCCCGATTTTCTCCTTGTTGAAACACGATGGCAAATCCAATCCCCGGTTTGTCGGGCAAGGTAATGCGATATTCCCAGGTTTGATTCACGCGTTTGCCCAGCATGGTCAAAATATCGGCTCCGGTATATTGCAAGGCCAATTTTTCTGGAAGCCCCAATTGCACCATTTCTGATGAAGAACCGATCCGCTGCCGCTGGATAATATTTTCGCTGGAATATTGCAGCGCATCGCTTTGAAAAAACGCTTCATTCGAATGCAATATCATGAGTTTGATCATCCCATTGAGGGTGAGCGCATTTTCACGAACGGTTAACGTAACTGTTTGTTTTTCATCCATCTCGGGCACCCGCTGCAGAAGCACCGGCATGCCCGCTTCTTGATTGGAAACGGTGCTCATTTGCGGTTTGTATATGTTTTCTTCGTATAGAGGCTGAAGATACTGGTTGTTGGTCCATCCCGATTGTATGTCTGAGGTGATCACACGCCACCATTCAAACTGCTCTTCGACTTTCAGGGCGACATCGCCCTTATTGACCCGGGTAACCGTTTGATAAATCGTATCGGGATTCACCCGAACCCTCACCTGGTTCCCGGTGACCATGACCGGTGTGGGGCTTACAGTCGAAACAAAATTGGAATGCACCCAACCTTGCTCTCCTTTGGTGGTTTTCACATGAATCCAATCGCCCATCGTTTCAAGTTCTATTAATAAGGTTCGTTTGTGCAAGGTGGCCACTTCGGTGTAACGTTGTTCGGGGCCTTCACGAAGTTTCAATTGAATCCCCTCCACCTGATAAATCTTTCCAGGAGGTAAAATCACCGGGAGCAGGGGTTGGTTAATCTCTTCTTGGGGTTCTTCTAACGGAGTTGGGGTTTCTGGGGTCCCCATATCGGGGAAGCCTGAAATTTGGGGGGTGGATGAAGTAACCATACCGGTTGCAGAAGTTACCGAATCTGGCCAATCAGAAGGCACCTGGCCGCCACTGTCACGAACGATTGATTCGATTTGCGATTTTTGAAATTCGCTGGTGATTCCAAATACATCAACGATAACAGTTTCATCTGTTTCTGAGAGAATTTGCCCGATAACTTGTTGATTATTTTTAAAGTAAATCGTATCCAAACCTGAATCAGTTTGGGCGAAAACTGTATCCATTCGAACAAGGAGAAAAACGCTTGCAATTATCAAACAATAAGTCTTAAATTTCATAATGGCCTCAATGAGTAAGTTGATAGAATGATCGATACTAAGAAAGTGATTCAATCGTTTCTTTCATCATACATTAAACGATACAATTCATCTTCTGCAACGATTCTATCAGAAATTTTGCTAAAATCACGGAATCATGCAACAAGAATTCGGTTTATTCCCTACGCATGGATGTGCAAATGAATATTCAACAGACGGTTCAATGCCTTGTTTTGATAACACTTGTGAATTTTACACTAAGCGCCAATGCAGAGGAGAAAATATCTTCTGAGATTTATGTGAATCAACTGGGGTATTTACCCGCTGCTGAAAAAATCGCTTTGGTCTCTTCTCCATTACCGCTAGAATTTCAACTTACAGACATTGAAACAGGAAAAGTGATTCTCAAGCGGCGTTTGCAATTGGCCGAAGCGGGCCATTCAGCCAGTGGGGCGAATCTTTGGAAAGCCAATTTCACTTCCATCCAAAAGCCCAGCAGGTATGAGATCCATATTCCCGGGTTCGGTAAATCATATCCTATCCCAATTGCTGCCGGTGTCTACAACCGGTTAGCGACTCAATCTCTGAAAGCGTTTTATTATCTTCGCAGCGCCACGGCTATCGAGCCGGCTTATACATATGATGGCGAACGTTCTTCTGCACACAATGAAGACGGAAAAATGTACGCCGAACAGAAAGAGAATCAAATAAAAATCGATGCTAGCGGCGGTTGGTATGATGGAAGTGATATCGGCAAATATACAATCAACGGAGCTGTGGCGGTAGGCACACTTTTGTTATTGCACGAAAGGCTTCCCAACGCTTTTCCTGACCGTTCTTTAAATATTCCTGAAAGTGGAAACCAGATTCCCGATATATTGGATCAAGCCAAATGGGAGATCGATTGGCTGTTAAAAATGCAAGACGCAGATGGTGGCGTATACCACAAATTGACTTCGTTGGAGCCGGTTTTAGGCGTGCTCCCCAAGGAGGACAAAACCGAACGTTTTTTATTCGCGAAATCAACCGCTGCCACGGCCAATGCTTGTGCAGTGTTTGCGAAAGCTTCCCGTCTCTATTTTCCGCACAATGCCACCTTCGCTAGCAGCTGTATGTTGGCTGCCCGCGATGCCTGGCGGTTTTTGGAAGCCAACCCCAATGATGGCGGCTTTCAAAATCCACCTGCAGTTCGTACTGAAGCTTATACCGATCCCGACGATTCAGACGAACGGTTTTGGGCGGCTGTGGAGCTGTATCTTACGACTGATGACCAGCGATTTTCAAACCTGGCGGCGGTAATTGCCGACCGCCGGGTCCCGCTTTTTTCAACCTCCGGCTATTGGGGGAATGTGATGCCCTTAGCATTTGGTTCAATCATTTCAAACATTACAGATGAAGATCGTTTTACGATTCTCAGCGAAGTCGAAGAAGATTTGGTCTCAATGGCCGAGACCATTCACGACCGGGTCAAACAAGATGGATTTAATATGAGCATTAAAGAAAACAATTACACCTGGGGATCGAACGCGGCAGTATTGCAAAACGCTCTGGTTTTGTTGTTATCTGACGATCTTAACCCTGAGGCGGGGTACAAACAATCAGCATTGGACCAATTGCATTATATTTTGGGCCGCAACCCACGGTCGTTTTGTTACATTACCGGTTTTGGAGAGCAATCTCCTAAGCATCCCCATAACCTTCATGTTCTTCTCGAAAATACCGATACGCCAATCCCAGGCTTTCTGGTTGGGGGTCCGAACGCCTCATTAAACGACAGTGCTCTCAAACGGCAGTTTTCTGCAAACACACCACCTGCTTTAACGTATTTGGATGTACATGAGAGTTTCGCTTCAAACGAAGTCTCGTTAAATTGGAATGCGGTTTTAACCTTTGTATTGGCCTACTTTATGCAAAATTCTTCATAGACGGCATTTTGAAATTGCTCTACCAAATCAAAAACCGGCATACTGCCGTCTAAAATCAGGTCGGCTTTTTCTTGGCACGGTTCGATAAATTGCAGGTACATAGGGCGGGTTTGATTGAGGTATTGCTTTTCTACAAATTCTAAAGTCCGTTGGCGTTCTTTCAAATCTCGCCGAATGCGGCGCAATAAGCGGATGTCGTCTGGAGTATCCAAATACACTTTGAAATTCAACCGTGAACATACATTTGCATGGCTCAGAGCATGGATCCCTTCCAAAAGAATCATCTGCCCCGCTTCGATTCTTGTAACACCGTTGCGGGTATGGGTGGCAAAATCATACTTTGGACAATCAATCGCTTCTCCCCGGCGCAGCTGTTCCA
>CAZEZQ010000051.1:0-13697 GCA_964516245.1 uncultured bacterium
AGCCCCACATCGCGAACGGTTAATTGCGAATCGCTTAATGCAATCAGGTCAGGATACACTTGCAATTCGGGGGTGGGCAAATTGAAGTTCTGGGGTTCGGGTTGGATGCTTTGCGGTCCAAATTTTTGAGTCAGCTGGCCATACAGCGCTCCCGCCGCGGGACTGACTTGAGACAAATCGCTTCCCACCAAATCAATATTCACGGCTGTCCCCGTCGTTCCTCCCAGGCGAAAGAGAGGCAATTGCACGGCAAAAGAAATGATGTCGGGAGTGATTTCTGGAGCGGTTGCATAATTGAAAAGGGGGATCAAATCAACTGCCCGTTCGGGGGTTTCACTAATGCCGCCATGAAACATGCCCCCCGGCCTGGAAACAAAAAAGTAATTGTTCACTGGAGGGGGTGTTACCATGGGAGCATCCGGTTCAAAACCGACGGGGACCTTGGGGAGGTTCGATTGGCCTTTTTCATTCTCATTGCTGGACTGGGGAGAAGACTCTTTGCCGTCATTGGAATTGGAATCTTCTTCGCCAAATGTATACATTTCTTCTGCGGCTTCCCAAAATGGGCGGATCCGTTCTTCGATACGGCTGCCCACCTCCGACAGTTTATCCAAATTGTAACCGGGTGGAGGTATCATAATGCCAAAAACGATATTCCGGTTCCCTTGAGGGAGATAATCGATGGGGGGAATTAAAATCAGAATTCCCGCCACAGTGCCCACGACGAAAACCGTTACTACAATCAGGCGAAGAATCACGCTTCGTGTAAGGCCCAGAAAGATACCGCTAACCAGTTTGGGGACACTCGCGAAAACTGAGCCAGCCTTTTTCTTTTTGCGAATGTTGTTTCTAGGCCGCAGCAACAGAGAAGAAGCGGAAGGAATTACGGTAACCGCCACCAGAAAACTGAGCCCTACCGCCGCACAGATTGCCAATGCGATATCGCGGAACAATTGACCCGCTGATTCTTCAATCAACAAGATGGGAACAAAAACAATCAACGTTGTGAGGGTAGAAGCCATCACCGCTCCCGCCACTTCAGAAGCGCCATCCAGGGCTGATTTGGTGACGGATTTGCCCATTTCCAAATGGCGGTAGATATTTTCAAGCACCACGATCGAGTTGTCTACCACCAACCCCACGGCGAACGCCATCCCTGCCAGGCTGACGATATTGACGGTACGCCCCAATGCGTAAAGAGCGACTATTGAAGTAATAATGGAAATGGGGATGGCGATGGCGATGATCCCGATGGTGCGCAGCGAACGCAGAAACAAAAGCAACGTAATGGTGGCCAGTACTCCGCCCAGATAGATGTTGTTTTGCACCAATTGCAGGGCCTGGTCGATATAACTGGTCTGATCGTAAACCTGAATCAATTGCAGCTGGCCATTCACACCGGCGTCTTTGGCAATCGATTCCAATGTTCCACCGGGTTGGTTCGCTTCGTCAATTTGGGCTTTTACACCATGCATGACATCCAGCACATTCGATCCGATTTCCCGTTGAAAGTTAATGGCCAGCACCGGCCGGCCGCGCGAGCGCACAAATCCCTGTCTCTCTTTGTATGTTTCTTTGACTTCGGCGACATCCCGAATGTATACCGGTCCGTTTTCACCATGTTTGATGACTGTATTCTTGACATCTTCCGGGTGTTGAAAGCGCCCTAACGCCCGTATTCGTATGTCTGATTTCCCGTCTTTCAACGCTCCGCCTGAGAAATTCTCGTTGGTGGTGCGAATCACATTCTCCAGTTGGGTGTACGTCACCCCATGTTGAGCCAACAGGGTTGGATCGATGCGGATCTGCACTTCCCGTTCCCGTCCCCCAAGAATATTGACCTCGGAGACGCCGGGCAGCCGTTCAAAGTGAGGTTTGAGACGATTGTCCAAAAAGTCAAACAACGTCGTTATGGGAAATTCTTCGTCACTGCATGCCAGAATGACCCATGCGATAAAGTCCCGGCTTTCGGGATCAGTGTCTTCCACCACTGGTTCATCCACGTTTTCGGGATAATCGGGCACCTCACGCAGTTTGTTATTGACTTCGCGCAGCGCGACTTCTTTGTTGGCGCCGGTGCGAAACTCCAAGCGAATTTGCCCCTGGCCGCGCTGGCTGATGCTGGTCATCGAACGTAGATTGGTCACCCCTTGCAGGCGTTCCTCCTGCTCTTCGATGATTTCACTTTCGATTTCCTGCGGGCTGGCGTCTTGCCAGGTGGTGGTGACCGCAATCACCATGTCTTCGACCGTAGGAGTCATTTGTATCGGCACCCGGTTGAGGGCCACAAGCCCAGCCAAGAGCGATAAAATCACCCCGACGGTGATGGTAATCGGTTGTCGAATGGATAATTCTACAAGATTCATCCGGAGGGCATTTCCTTCTGTAGGTCCTTTTGTTCAGCAGGTTCGTTAATGAATTTAAGAGGTGTCATTGGGCGAAGGCGTTCGTTGCCTTCTATAACCAGCCAGTCCCCTTTTGCCAATTGGCGGCTTTCGATGGCCACCCGGTCGTTGTGATCGAAAAGCACTTCGATGTTTACCGGTGTTGCCATATACCCGCCTTCGGGCATGGATTGGGCTTTGAAGACATAAAACCCTGCTTGATCTCGCAACACCGCGTCGGCATGAACGGTTTTGTGTTCCATTTTGGTTCCTGTAGGGACCCAGGCGGTGACCGACATGCCGGGCACATATAGGCCGTCTTGGGTGTTCAAATCAGCGACCAGCATAAAGGTTCGAACCCGGGGATCCACTTCAGGGATAATTCGTGAGTTCAACGATGTGACGGAGTGTTTGCCATCGAAGAAACTCAATTGGATTTTGTCTGAATATCGATGCACTGGTTCTTTAAAGCGTTCGGGCACTTCGAGCCAGGCTTCGATATGCCCGCTCGAAACCAGGGTAATGATGGAGTCGCCCGAATTGACCCATTCGCCCACTTCAATCTGGCGGTTCACCACCCAGCCGTCAAAAGGGGCATAAATCTTCATATCATCCAGGCGTTCTTGCAAGAGCTCAATGCGTTGCTGGATGCTATCCAACTCGCGTTGGGTTGAAAGCAATTGCGCCTGGCTCACCGAGAAATCGCGTTCGGCATTGCGGAGATTTTGCTCGGTAGTCATTTCTTTTTCCCACAGCGGTTTCAGGCGGTTGAGATTCCACTCCGCATTGTCCAATTCTGCCTGGCGCGCATCTAGAAGGGCCTCGGTCGACAGCAGATTGGCTTGTTGTTCATTGAGTTGGATTTGCAGCCGGCTGTCATCCAAGCGGGCCAATACATCCCCTTGATTCACATGCATGGCTTCATCCACTTCCACATGAATCACTTTGCCCTGTTCTTCTGACGCCACTTCGGCTCGCGACACGGCCCGCAGATTTCCCGTAACTTGGCGGTGGTCTTGCAAGGTTTCAAGTTGAACGGCATCCACCCGTACCTGGGTTGGAGCTTGTTCTTGCGCAATGGCTATGCTGGAGAGGCAAACCAAAGGCCAGATGATAATGATCCACATGCAATAATTTCGCATTTTTATTATCATATAGGTTCCTCAAGATGATCTAGTTTTTCGTGGTACATAACCTGGATGGTACATAACATGGTACATAACCTGGATTGATAAAATTTTGATTGGGTTTAAAGGATAGTCAAAATACTGTGTAAAAACAGCCTTACATCAGGGCTTATTTAGTTCGTTTGGTGAACTAATGATTTTGCCGTATGCTCTTTTCATGGTGGGGATGAAACAATCGATAGATTGTTTCAAATCTAACCAAAGATATTTGAAATTTATGTAAAATTAAAATGCATTGGAGGGCGAATCTCTTGTTGAGCCGCAGGTATGTGAAACCGGCTCGGCGGGAGCACGCCACGGCGCATTTTCAACCTCGCCCACCCCATAAATTCATTAGCCATTGATTAAAGTGCAATATCATCAGCATTCGGGGCAGGCACGGAGGTCTGACCCTACAGTCAGCGTTGTGATAAAAATTTCAAAATTTTTGGTTAGAAATTAACATCTATCATTTATTACGGTGAGAAGGTAAAATATTGGGGCAAATTGTTGTAAGAATGATTCTGTTACTTTTGGTATCGCATTCATATGACCGATTCAACGCAAGGTATACGACATCATTTGGAAATACTCGCAAACTGCTCTGGCCGTGAGATTTTTTCAGAAATCAAAAAAGAATCTGAGACATTTCATTCGCTGATTGATCCCCACGCCGTTTCTAAAAATGAACTTTCTTCTGAAACTCGGTTTTTTTTCGCGCAAATCAAATCGCAGATCAAAAGCGCAGAATCAGCCGCTTCTGAGATGGAATCGATACAAAGCCGCATCAAGTCTATTATGAACAAACCGTCAATGAAAAGAATAAATGAAATGGATGAAGAACTGCGAAAACATATCGATATCCGCAAAGCGGCTCAAATCAAGAGGGATTTGAGCCATTTGAAAAACAAAAGTGCCAAAGAGATTTCAGATTTAATCTCGTTTCAACAACAATTGCTCATTAAACGAATTCGCTTGATTCAGATATGGAGAGAAATTTTCAATATTGAGATGCAGATTCTCGAATCGGTCACAGACAACTTGCTGCAAAAATTGTATGTCGGCGCAATGACTACGGAAGACCGGTTTTTATTAGAGACTGTTGAAAAAAAATTGGCGGCGTATCACATGTCTCCTGATGAAGCCATGCAGTGGAAAGAAAAAGCCAAGATGCTACATGCCGCCAATATCTCTGTTTTGCGAAGAGAATTAAAAGACCATCTGAAGAATTTTGTTCGTTTTGAAAAAGAGACGAAAGAAAAACAAGCGGCTTTTCAAAAACTGACCCAACTGATCAAAGAATTCAGAACCGAACTACCGGAAAAACATCAGGACAAAGAAATTCCTGCAGCAAGCATATCTGCAAACCGGCAGCCATCTGATGCGAATCGTTCGGAACATTCTCAGCAGCAGGGAAAACAGGTTCGAATGGCTTATCAAGACAAGAAACCAGGGTGAACGGTCCTGTTCACCCCGGTTCATCATGATAACTTGAAATTATTTATGCTTTCACTTGCTCCGGCGCGGGGGTGGCTCCCGCCTTGCTAACGCCCCGTATGCAACGCACAGTATCGCGGGCAAACACGAGTTCCTCATTGGTGGGGATCGCCCAAACACCGACTTTGCCCGTATCCGTTGAGATTATCCCTTCTTGCCCGGCGCATTGTTCGTTGCGGGTATCGTCGATTGAGATTCCCATAAATTCCAATCCGCTGCAACATTCTTTGCGTATTGCAATGGAATTTTCGCCGATTCCACCTGTGAAGATGATATGGTCAACTCCACCCATGGCGCTGGCATAAGCGCCGATATATTTTTTGATGCGGTAACAAAACATTTGAACAGCGATTTTGGCCCGTTCCGCGCCTTCATCAGCGGCTTTGGATATCTCGCGCATATCGCTCGATACGCCGGAAATGCCCAACAAACCCGAATGTTTGTTCATCAGATTGTTGGCTTCGTTAAGCGTCAATTCTTCCTTTGCTATCAGAGTTAAGATGATAGAAGGATCCATATCACCCACCCGGGTTCCCATGAGCAAGCCTTCCAATGGAGTAAAGCCCATGGTGGTGTCGATCGACTTGCCGTGATCGATAGCGGTGATGCTGCATCCGTTGCCCAAGTGGCAGGTGATCAGACGCAAATGGTCACGATGCATGCCCAAAAGTTGGCCCAGGCGGTACGAGACATACCGGTGGGAAATGCCGTGAAACCCATAGCGGCGTATCCCGTGTTTTTTATATATCTGGTAGGGCAAGCCATATAAATATGCGTAAGGGGGCATGCTTTGGTGAAACGCGGTATCGAACACCGCCACGTGATAGCAATGGGGCAAGACTTCTTTCGCGGCGTTATACCCCCGCAAATTGTGTGGGTTGTGCAGGGGGGCAAACTCTACACATTCGCGAATGCCGGCCAGCACTTCTTCGTTAATCAAGGCCGACTGTTGAAATTTTTCTCCACCATGAACGATTCGGTGTCCCACGGCGTCGATTTCATCCAGGGAATTGACCACTCCGTTGTTTGGATCGGTAAGGCACTTCAATACATGCGAGATGGCTTCACCGTGGCCTTCGATCTCAATCGGCTCTTTCCACTCATCAGGAAGGTGGTCTTTGATTTCCGGGAGATAAAGCGGATTTTCTTTGAGGACTTGATAGCGCAGGATGGCGGGAGAAAGGCCGATTTTTTCTACCACGCCCCGGGCGATAACTTGTTCGTTTTGTTGTTCGATCAATTCCAAATCGGTTTCGATCAGTTGGAATTTTACTGAAGAACTACCACAATTGAGAACCAAAACTTTCATAATTGAACCTCGTCTCTCTAGAGCTACACGGCGGTTTTCGTCGCTTGGGCCTGTACGGCGGTGATGGCGATGGTGTTGAAAATATCATGGGCGCTGCACCCGCGTGATAAGTCGTTGACGGGAAGCGCCAGGCCTTGCAGCAATGGACCGAATGCTTCGGCCTGAGCCAGCCGTTCGGTCAATTTGTATGCGATATTGCCCGCATTCAGGTCGGGAAAGATCAGCGTATTGGCCTTGCCGGCTACCGAACTATCGGGCGCTTTTTTCTGGCCAATCGCTTCGACCAGGGCGGCATCGGCTTGCAATTCACCATCGATTTTTAGCTCAGGAGCTTTCTCTTGAGCCATTTTGGTGGCCTCAATCACTTTGTCGACAATCGGGTGTTTGGCGCTGCCGCAGGTAGAAAACGCAAGCATGGCCACCACCGGTTCCACTCCAACCAGCGCCTTCATTGAGCAGGCGGTGGCAATGGCGATATCGGCCAATTGTTCCGCATTGGGTTCGGGAACCACCCCGCAGTCTCCATACATAAGGGCGCCCTCGGCGCCGAATGGACAATTCGGGACAATCATCATAAAACACGAAGAGACGGTCGACATACCCGGGGCGGGTCCGATGATCTGCAGCGAAGCCCGTATCACATTCCCCGTGGTATTCACGGCTCCGGCCACCATCCCGTCGGCCTCATTTTCCCGAACCATCATCGCCCCGAAAAACAAGGGATCCGATAATGTTTGGGCCGCTTTTTCAGGAGTTAGGCCTTTGTGTTTGCGCCGTTCGGCGAAACGTTCGGCCCATTCATTTTTTTGCGGGTGGTTGGAATGGCCGGCAACGGTGATCCCTTTCAGGTCGATGGATTGTTCGTTCGCGACCGATTCGATGGCGGCGCTCTCGCCCAGCAAGATCACTTCGGCTATGCCTTCATCCACAGCGCGCCGGGCGGCTTCTAGCATGCGGGGATCGGTGGCTTCAGGCAAAACTATTTTCAGCACATTATGCTGAGCCTCTTGGATGATACGTTCCATAGGATGCATGGCTCAATACCTCACTTTGTTTGGATATGGGTTAGGAATGCGGTTTGCAAGTGATGTTTCATAATAATCATAATAGAAAGAATGCATGAGAAGCGTATGAGTGATTTTCCCTTCCAAAATAACGAACAAACTAAAATGGAGAGAAATAAAGAAGGCTTGCGGATTTCTTTCCCCCATTGCAAGTCGGGGTAACGGGATTGAATTGAGATAAAATTCTAATAGAAGTTCCATTCACTTATGGGTGTTGCATCTTCGTTGGTGATAAACTCAATGTTAGGAATCTCTTCTCCCTCTCCCACCTTTATGGTCACTCGATCCATGGGGTCGTCAAGCAGAAGAGAACCACTTTCTCTCTCCCCATTATAGTATTCGAATGGGATAGGATCAATAAATGATTCCGAATTTTGAGTTTCGGCAAACGGCCCTACACTGGAAATTCCCCAAAAATCTGAATGGATTGGTTCAACAAAAAACTCATACTCGCCGGGCGGCAAGCCTTCAAAAGCAAATTCACCGGTCTGGGTGATAAAAAGATCGGATACAGTGGCAAAGCGGGACACCAACGGTTCGTTCACATTCACCGCCACTACATTCGCTCCTTGCACCGGAGTACCGTCTGGCCGTTTCACAGAGCCGAATACCGGCCACAATCCTAAAAAAAAACGATCTGTAGGGTAATTGGATGACAATGTAAGTTCATCGTCCAGACTCAATTGGGTAGGGCTTTCAAAATCTTGTGTTTCGATAGGAAGCATGATGGGCAAAAAAATGTTGTTGCTGGCATCGTCGTCAAAAGCAAATTCGGTATGGATTTGGGTGTGATCCAATCCAGCAAAATGGCCCACTTCATGAAGCAATGTAGAAAAGGTCCGGTTGATATCCCCATTCTCTCCATTGATCAATTTCCCATTCAGTATGATAGAAGCCTCTTGAATTTCCCCTCGTTTGTCCTGGTTCAAACTCGAAAACGCCAGTACGGAATCAGAACCATTTTGGCCCAACAATAAATCTGAGATCGAGCCGTCAGAATCAAATATGATAGGATTCATTTGATCGCCGATATTGCCTAGAACTCTATCGATATTCTCTGCTGTTACATCGAATTTCATCAATCCGCCAAATTCAAAACTCAGTTCAGAATATTTCAATTGACTCCAATTTTGAAACGCTTTGATGGTAAGTTGCTGCAAAAATTGAGAAGAAAAACTACCGGCCGGTCCTGGATCGATATGGAATTTCACTGGAAAATTATCGGCAGGCCATAACACTTTGGCTCCAAGGGAAGTTACAACGGGATTGCCTGCTAAAGTTGATGGGCTAAACCTGCTGGCGGCAAGCAAGAATAAAAGAAAAATCAAAATGGAAGAAAAAACCTTTAGTTGCATCAAATTCATCACTCGAATCAAAACTGTATTCAAAGAGCAAGTCACTATTTAATCATTTTATACACTATCACAGTGAAACAGAAACAAAAGGAGGTTAGAACCCAGTTGGTTATACTTTTATACTATTTATTTTCTAATTCAAAGGTTTTTCTGAATTTTGATTTTTCGGTATTTTTGCTCGAAATTGATTAAATAGTATTCAAATAAAAGAGAAGGAAATATAAAAAATTACTTTAATATACTAAATGTAAGTTTATATTTTTCCGATAGTATTAGAGAAATTAAAAAGTCTATTTTTAAAAATTATTGCCAATTCTGTGTTTTTTTATGATAAGTGTTTCAAAATATTGAGCTTATCTGTTTGTAAGACAAAACAAGTATAGTAATAAAGTTAAAAAAAAGCTTGATTTTCTTGACGCGCTGGTTAAAAATAATGCTATGAACTGTATTGTTGCATGCAGAAGGGAATATATGGTTCTTGATATTTTTACTCCTGTTTATTAGGATGACGATGAAATTGACATTCCAGTGCGTTTGGTTTAAGGTTTTTCTGTTGTAGTAATGTGGGAATTTGAATTTTCTTATTTTGTGTGTGTGTTTTCAGGGTGATGAGGGATATTCCTAACAGGTGCCCAGTCGCATGAAGAGACACCAACGGAGTATCCTGGCCTAACCCACTGTTCGCGAGTTCTTAAACCAGGCGAAGCAGGATTTTTGTTGTGCGCTGGGATTAAAGAAACTTCCAACGAGGCATAACAACCTATATGGGAGAATTGCGCTTATGTTGACCGCCTTATTGGCTGGCGTTTATGCGTTAAAACATGCATTCGGATCTTGTTCGTGGCGTTCTTTTCATCTTTCCCCTTACGTTTCGGCATTGGGATGTGGTGTAGTGGCAGCTTTGTTCATTCACCTTTATTTTTCTCCTCTTCCCAATCCAACCGTGAAAATGACGATGAATGATATTATCGATTTTGAATCCATCCCAGCTAAAAATCATATTGTTCTTCATACGGCCGAATCACGCGAGGTGAATTACAGCATCCCTCCCGAACTCTATCCAAATGTTCAATATGCCCAACAAGAACCAATGTTGGTTGCTTCGAACACGCTATTCACCCAGCTCTGGGGCAAGAAAGAACTTGCCAAATCGAATACCCCTTCCCCTCGAAAGTTGGAAGAAACTCTCAAGATCGCCAAAGTGGTCCCCAAAAAAGTACAGGTTCCATTGATCGATGGGGTCGAGCACAAATTGCAAAAGGGAGAAAATTTATGGGAGCTGGCAAACGCCTACGGGGTTTCGTTTAATAAAATTCTCTATTACAACCAAAACTTGAATACCCGGCGAATGCAGCCTGGCGATCAAGTCTTCATTCCTGGTGCCAAAGATCCCCTCCCCCCCAAAAGCAACCAAATGATTCTCCCTCTCGCGAAATTGAAATACGTTTCTTCCCGGTATGGGTATCGTACTCACCCTCTCGGCGGGCATGTGCGCTTTCACCGGGGGGTTGATATGTCGGCCCGCTCAGGCACGGCGGTTCGCGCCGTATTGGATGGCAAAGTAATTTACTCAGGACGAAAGGGCCAATTGGGTTATACTGTCGAGATTCAACATGACAATGGCTTGAAGACCGTATACGGCCACAACCGCCGGTTAAAAGTCAAAGCAGGCCAACGGGTACGCCAAGGCAGTATCATCGCTGAAGTTGGCAATACAGGACGCAGCACCGCTCCCCATTTGCACTTCGAAGTGTGGAAAGACGACAAACACAGAAATCCCGTCGATTTCCTCCCCAAAAACTTGAAATTCAAACACGAACGGGTGGTAAAAAATTAGCAATTTTGAAATGTGCTAAAACATTGCTGACGCTCATAAAAAGTCCATTTGACTTGAAACTGGAAGAGAGACGATCACAAACGATTCGCCAAATTTCATTGCTATCACAAGTAGGATAAATTTAGATTTGTAATTTGTCGCTCATGGAGGATATAGCCTTTTTTGGAAGAGATGAAAAAGTATTAAGTATTAGGTAATAAGTAACATATCCTTTCTCTCTATCCACCTGCCAGTGCTCCTACAATCAAAAACGGTTTTTCCCCTCGCAGAATAGCATCAGGCAATGGCGCATCAGGTGGTTCGTTAGACCAATCTTTGCCACAGGCAAAAAATCGGATGTATGCGCGGCGTTTCTGTGAAGCATGGTCGCGAATCGTCCCTTTCAGCATCGGATAACAGGCTTCAAGGGCGCCGATAACGGATCGTTAGTCACCGGGCCTTCGATTTTCAGTTTCACTTCACTATCGACACGCGCAAGTGTACGCAAATTGGCATCCGGCTTGACACACCTTGCATTTGTTGAAACAACATTGCATAACATTGATAATGAAATTTACATTGTACTTCTAAAGGAGACTCGATCATGATCAAAACAATCTTTGCCGTGCTTACCGTATTTGGAGTTTGTTCGATGATGCTTCCGCAAGCAGTGGTTTCAGAACCGGTCCCCGTGATTTACGATTCGGATATCGGCGACGATATCGACGACACCTGGGCGCTTGGTTTTCTGCTCAGATGCCCCGAACTGGATGTCAAGTTGGTAGTGGGCGACCAGGGCAGAACCGAGTATCGCGCCAAGCTGTTTGCCAAGTTTTTGGAGAATGCGGGCCGTAGTGATATCCCGGTTGGGATCGGTCTCGATGTTGGCCGCGAGGGTGATGGCCCCCAGGCCGAGTGGGTGAAAGATTACAAACTCGAAGACTACCCCGGCACTATTCATGAAGATGGGGTGCAGGCCATCATCGATACCATTATGCAATCTGAAGAACCGATCACACTGATCGCGGTCGGCCCGCTGCCTAACGTGGCTGAAGCTTTGAAACGCGAACCTAAGATCGCAGAAAAAGCCCGTTTTGTGGGCATGCACGGCAGCGTGCGGCTTGGTTATGGCGGCAGGGAAGAAATCTCGGCTGAATACAACGTCCGCGCCGATGCCCAGGCCTGCCAGAAGGTGCTTTCCGCCCCTTGGGATATCACCATCACCCCACTCGATACCTGCGGCTTGGTGCAACTCAAGGGCGAGCGTTATCAAAAGGTGCTAAATTCCGACTCACCCATCGCCAAGGCGATCATCGAAAATTACCGCTATTGGAGCAAAGATCACGATTGGGCAAAACCTAAAACACAAAGTTCGACCTTGTTTGACACAGTTGCGGTCTATTTGGGATTTTCAGAAGAACATCTCAAAATGGAAACACTGGGCATTCGCGTGACCGATGACGGTTATACGAAAATTGATCCAGACGCCAACAAGATGGAAGTCGCAACTGAGTGGAAAGACATGGGGGCGTTTAAGGATTTGCTGGTGGATCGGATTACGTCGAAGTAGTTTTGAACCAGAATGTCCTGGATTTTTAAAGGATTGCCTGGATAACGGCATAGGGCGCCAAGGGTATGGGGAAGATGCTATGCCCTTGGCGCTTGGTATAGGCAATATCGGCTTCTTTCAGTGTTACTCAAGGAGGGCTTGAAACTCTTCTCGTGTAAGTCCACTTTGCCTGATAATAGAACGCAGTGTACCTTTTGCGAGTTCATTGTGGGTTTGGGATAGAAAGTCGCCGATGTGGAAATTCTCTGTGCCGTAGAATAATATGGCTACCTGTCTGATGATCAGGTTCGCAGCCAATCTTCGTCAAAAATTTGACGGTATCTTGACCTGAGAGAACGGGGAGTTTAGGCATCGAGTTCTACAAGTTCTTCATAGATACCAGGGGGAATGGGTTCGTTGTGTTTTTTAAGGCTTTCGACATATCCCTTCATTGCATCTTTTATATTGTGAAGAGCTTCTTGCCTGCTGGCACCCTGGCTTATGCAGCCGGGTAGGCTGGGAACTTCTGCAACGAAAACACCATCTTCGTCTTGCTCAATTATGACTCGGAATTTTAACATTGCTTGCCTTTCATAATAGTTATGATAACAATTTTATGTTTTGATTCATGTTTGGGCAAGTTATTCCCATTCGTGTGTTTATTTCCATTCGTGGCGGGAGCGCAGTTCGTAGTTGCCGATCACTTTGTATTCTCCGGATAAGATTTCATCATCGGCATTGACCAACATATCGGTGTTGCTCAGGTCATTGCCAACAATCAAGATTCGGCGGGTTTCTTCACCCTTGAGACGCAAAAAGGCGGTGTTCACTCTCGGTGCGACGCAGTTGCTGAGAACCCCATGGCGGCAGCCATCCAATACTGCAATTGGGGTGCGATGCATCGAGTCGTGGCAATCGCCATAGAGGGCGTTCAGGTTCAAATGGGTGATGTGATGCCCGTAAAAGGCCGAGCGCTCTTCTTCGCCGTACACATCTTCATTGATATACACCCGCAGATCGTCCACCATCACATCTTTGGCATTGGCGATGGTGACATACGAGGGCAGTTGGGCGAACTTGTGGTCGCGGTCGTCCCGGTAGGTGCGCCGCCCGCCGACGGCTTTTTTGCGGCCAGAGTAATCATCCAGCCACTCGGCCCGCAGTGTAATGTTTCGCAAGGTTAAATTTTCGATGGGGCTTTCGGGCATCCCCTGAATCAATATGCCGCTGCCGCTCACGATATCGATATCTTCAAAGCTGACGTCCCGTATTCTGCCGATGGGGGTCTCTTCATGCCGTTTCTCGATATCCATAAATATGGGGAACACGTCATGACGGCCGTCTCCCGCCAGGTTTTCATCATCCGACTTCAAATTCGAAATGGAGATGTTCGAAAAACTCACCCGCTCCATCGTGGTGCCGTCTTTCATAAAAAAGCCGATGCCGGTGCGGGTGTTTTTGATTACGCAGTTGGATACACGAATGTTGCGGAAATCCCCCCGCGATTCGGTCCCCAGTTTGATGCCGGTGGTGGTGGTCTCCAAAGTGCAATTGGTC
>CAZEZQ010000052.1:0-13662 GCA_964516245.1 uncultured bacterium
AACAAACGGCCTCGGAATATCGTGTTCGTGCTGAGTGACGATCACCGGTATGATTTTATGAGCTTCATGCAGGGGGCGCCGTCGTTTCTCCAAACGCCCAATATGGATCGTATGGCCCGCCAAGGTGCGCATTTAGAGAATGCTTTTGTGACCACATCGTTGTGCTCTCCCAGCCGGGCTTCGATATTGACCGGGCAGTATATGCATCACCACCGGGTAGTCGACAATCAACGCCCAGTGCCGGCAGGGACCACATTTTTTCCACAATATATGCAACAAGCCGGGTACCAAACCGCATTTGTGGGCAAGTGGCATATGGGCCATGAAGAGGATCACCCGCGGCCGGGGTTTGACCATTGGGTCAGTTTTCGCGGCCAGGGGATGTATTTTGATCCTACCCTGAACATCAATGGAACCCGGCACAAGTTTGAAGGCTACACAACGGATGTTTTAACTGATCAGGCGCTCGATTGGTTACGCGAAGACCGAGATAATGAGAAGCCCTTCTTCATGTATTTGTCATACAAAGCGGTACATTACCCCTTTGAACCGGCGCCGCGCCATAGCGAGCGTTATGAAGATGAAACGGTGGATCGCCCGGAGACCATGGCCAATACCGAACGCAATTACCAAACCCAACCGCACTGGGTGCGCAAACGGCGTTATAGCATTCATGGAATCGATCATATGGAGACCACTCCATACGACAACGATCCAGTGCCTTCGTATGAAGCGTTTTATAAAAATTATGCGGAAACGGTGCATGGGTTGGATGAGAATTTGGGCCGGGTGTTGGATTATTTGGATGAGAGCGGTCTCTCTGATAACACACTGGTAATCTATATGGGCGACAATGGGTTTGCCCTGGGTGAGCACGGTTTTTACGACAAACGGGATGCGTTTGAAGAATCGATCCGGATCCCCATGCTGGCCTATGCGCCCGGTAGGATCGAACCTGGCACCACCATCTCAGAAATGGTGCAAAACATTGACATCGCCCCGACAGTACTGACAGCAGCCGGAATCGAAGTGCCCCAAGAAGCCAAGATGGACGGCCGATCGTTTTACCCATTGCTCCAAGGGCAATCGATGCAGTGGCGGGATCATATTTTGTACGAGTATCATTGGGAATGGAACTTCCCGGCGACACCGACTACTTTTGCGATTCGAACGGAACGCTATAAATATATTTATTATCACGGCGTGTGGGATCATGACGGGTTTTATGATTTGGAGACCGACCCGCTGGAACGGCACAACTTGATTAATGTTCCAGCCTATCAAGAGAGAATTGAAACAATGAAGAAACAATTGTTTGACGAGTTGGAGGCCAGCGGTGGATTGAGGATTCCTGTTCGCCGTCCCAAGGGTGAGCGGTTGGATCAGAGGAAGAATAAGTAGTAAATTTTTCTCAAATCAAATAAGTAGCATTATAATATAGGGAAAAAACATTAATGGTGATAAAAATGAATTGGACCTCTTTTATTGAACAAAATCCAAAAATCATGATGAGAAACCAGTTATCAAAGGCACACGAATTACGGCGGAATTAATCCTTGAATGCTTGGGAGAAGGCGCTACCGAGTCTGATATTCTGAATGCTTATCCCAAACTTCGTCCCGAGCACATCAAAGCAGCATTTTCAGATGCTGCCGACAACAAAATTGGAGTAAAACTATGATTCGTTCCATAAAAACAATTCAACTAATTGTAGTAATATCGGTTTTCATAATAGTATTTACTGCTTGCAACAAAACCGATGTGGCCAAATTGATATTAACCAAACCGACGGCTACGCCAAAACCTGTAGCAGAGTATCAACAACTGGCCAAATTAGATGACGCGATTCAGGCAAGCCAAGAGCAGGCCATATTTCTCTTTAAGCACAGCAATGCCTGCCCAATTTCGGCGGCGGCCAAGGACGTGATGGATCAATTTGTGAAAGAAGATGAGAACCCAGTTTATATGGTGGTGGTGCAAACCGAACGGCCTATGTCGAACAAAATCGAAGAACATTTTGCAATCAAGCACGAAAGCCCTCAGTTGTTGGTGGTAAATGATGGCAAAGTGCAGTCGGTGTATAACCATTATGAAATTCGGCGAGACCATATTGTTGAAGATTTGAAGAGTATGTAAAAGGGCAGCGGGTTTTTAGTGATTGAATTTATCAAACCCGGCTCGGCGGGAGCCTCGCCCTCCTTATGTCAACAATGCGCAGGCAGGATGCCCGCACCACAATATGCAGGAGAGGACGCCTGCGCTCCAAATTGCAAGCAGGATGCTTGCGCTCCAATTTGTAGTCAGGATGCTTGCATCACTATACGCATGAGAGACACATGCGTTTTAAAGATCCATTCTAATTTTCAAATCCCCATATATTCTGAATGAAATCTTGATAAAATCTCTAAATAAAAGAATATAGATTATCTAGTACCTTTATGAATCGATTCTCATGGGATTGTAAAATGGGATTCCGTAATTTTTTTGTCTTTTCAACTCAATCAATTTCCCAGTTTTGGTGGAGTACATGGCTGTTTATTATTGCCTGGTTGTTGGCTATTTATCCAACACATGCTGAAACTGCTAAATCTGAACTGTTTAAAGATGAAGTGTATCCATTGCTGAAAGCGAATTGTTTTGAGTGCCATGGCGAAAATGTGCAACATGGCAATCTTCGCTTGGATGCGAAAAATACGATGTTGCAGGGCGGCAAGAGTGGCACTGCCGTAACCCCCGGCAATGCTGAAGCCAGCCGATTGTATCACCGCTTGGTTACGGATGATGCCAGCAAACGAATGCCCCTGGGGAGAGAGCCCTTAGCAGAACAAGAAATTGAACTCATAAAAAAATGGATCAACCAAGGGGCGGTTTGGAAAGAGGGCCTCGGTTCATCCGCAATATCGGTAGACAAACATTGGTCATTTGTGCTCCCACAACCCGATTCGCCCCCAACCGTTGATCACAATGAATGGATTCAGAATCCTATCGATGCATTCATTTTGGAGAAAATGCAGAAGCATGATTTGCATCCTTCTCCAGAAGCCGACCGGAAAAAGCTCATTCGCCGGATGTATTTGGATGTGATCGGATTGCCCCCGTCTTTGGAAGAATTGGAGCGCTACGCCAATGATCCAAGCCCGAATTGGAAAGAAGCATTGATCGATGACTTACTCGCTTCTCCTCATTACGGTGAAAAATGGGGCCGGCATTGGCTGGATGCGGCCCGCTATGCCGATACCAACGGCTATGAAAAAGACCGTCCCCGCGAAATCTGGCCGTATCGCGATTATGTAATTGATTCATTCAATGAAGACAAACCGTTCGACCGGTTCACCATTGAACAAATTGCCGGAGATTTGCTGCCCAACGCCGGCCAGGAAGAGAAAATCGCCACCGGCTTTCATCGCAACACCATGTACAACGAAGAAGGCGGGGTCGATGTGGAAGAGTTCCGTTTCGAATCCATCGTCGACCGCGTCAACACGGCATCCACTGTATTTTTGGGATTGACAGTCGCCTGCGCCCAATGCCATACCCACAAATACGATCCCATCACTCACAAAGAGTATTACCGTTTTTTCGCTTACTTAAACAATTGCGACGAAGTCAAAATGAAAATTCCTGATGAAAACGTGAAGAAAAAACGCAGAACTGTTCAACAAGATATCCAAACGACGATATCCCAATTACAAAGTAAAGTTACGAACAGGAATCCAAAAGACCAATCGATTCAAGTAAATTCCAAAACACTAGAACAGGCGTACCAAAATTGGTTGGAATCGAAAACCGAGCAGGCCCAGCATTGGCAGACGCTGCGGCCCATGCAAATGGAATCACAGAACCATACGCTATTCAAAACTTTGCCCGATCAATCGGTGTTGGCCTATGGCGACATGCCCAATAACGATGTGTACACCATTGAATATGAATCGCCGATTCAGAAGATTGAAGCCATTCAACTTTCAATGTTGCGCCATCACGATTTGCCCGGCCAGGGTCCGGGACGGGGGACAGTATTACAAGATGGGAATTTCATGCTCAGTGAAATTGCTGTAGAAATTTTGTCTCAAGACAACCCGGCTCGAAATATTAAACTATCTTCCGCTATCGCCACATCACATGCCAAAAACGCCACTGCTGGGAATGCTATTGATAACGACCGAAATACGGGGTGGTCGATCAAGAAGCATCCCCTACGACCCTATCAAGCCGTTTTTTCCTTTAAAAAACCGGAGGTCTTGAAAGAGGGAGAGCGGCTGCGGATCACCTTCGATCAAAATTATATTCACACCTACACTATGGGCCGCTTTCGTGTCAGCGTGACCGGATCACAGTCTCAACAACCATCAGGTTTGCCGGAAGCGTTGGAATCCGCTTTACACTTGAAAAAACAATTAACAGAGACAGATCGTTCCTTGCTGCGTTTTTATTTCTTGTTGGATTCTGCAGAGTTTAAGGAAGAGCAAGAGAAACTGGTTTCATTGATCAATTCCCTTCCCCAGCCCATAACAACGCTGGTAGTGCAGCAGCGGGATGTGCCCCGCACCACACGGATCCATCACCGGGGAGAATATCTACAGCCGCGTGAACCGGTCGAGCCGGGTGTGCCTTCTGTACTGCATCCCATTAAGCACAATCAAAAAGAACCATTGCGTTTGCAATTCGCCCGATGGCTGGTTAGCCGGGAGAACCCACTCATCGCGCGAGTTACAGTAAACCGAATTTGGATGCGTTATTTTGGCCGTGGATTGGTCGAAACAGTGGATGATTTCGGCACGCGGGGAAGCCTGCCAACACACCCAAAATTGTTGGACTGGCTGGCCGTTGAATTTATGGAGAACGGGTGGAGTCTCAAACATATTCACCGCTTGATTCTCTCATCCGCCACGTACCAACAAACGTCCAAGTTAACCCCAGCCTTGCATGAGAAGGATCCCAACAATGAATGGTATGCGCGAGGTTCGCGTTTTCGTCTTGATGGTGAACTGATTCGCGATACAGCATTATCGATTAGCGGCTTGTTAGCCGAAACAATCGGAGGGCCAAGCGTGTTTCCCCCATTGCCGGAAGGCTTGGGAGCGCTGTCATACGGCGGCTTAAAGTGGGAGACCGATCAAGGGAAAGACCGGTTTCGACGTGGGCTGTATACCTATTGGAAGCGAACCAACCCATACCCCATGCTGACCACCTTCGATGCCCCAAGCGCCAATACCGCTTGTGTGCGGCGCAATCGCTCCAACACTCCATTGCAAGCGCTAACTTTGCTGAATGACACGGTGTTTGTCGAAGCAGCACAGGCGTTTGGCAAACGCATCTACGACAAAACCGAAAAAAGCGTGAAAGATAAAATTGCGTTTGCATTTGAATTATGCACAGCCCGCACACCAAATGAAAACGAACTCGAACAACTTTCAAACTATTATTACAAACAATATTATCGAATTGACAACAATGAAATAAACCCACTTCAAGAGAGTGCAGTGTTGGAGCCAGATTCCAATGCCGGTCCGGCAGCATTAGGTGCCTGGACAATGGTGGCCCGTGTATTGTTGAATTTGGATGAAACCATAACGAGAGAATGAATCATGAATCCATTGCTTGAAGAACTACGATGCCAGAATGAAACACATGTTTTGACGCGGAGGCATTTTTTTGAAGATTGCGGTGTGGGCCTGGGAAAGATCGCTTTGGCATCATTGCTGGCCAATTCAATGTCAAATGCCGCCCATGCCACAAGCAACCCAATAGCCCCCAAAGAGCCGCATTATAAGGCCAACATCGATCATGTGATTTTTTTGTTTATGGCGGGTTCGCCCAGCCCATTGGATTTGGTTGCCCCAAAACCCACGCTCAACCAATACGACGGCCAACCGGTGCCTGAAGAAGTCGTGAAAGACCAGCGCTATGCGTTTATTGACCGAAATGCGGCTTTGATGGGCTCCCGCTTTTCGTTCCAAAAATATGGAGAGAGCGGGATTGAACTTTCAGAGATTATCCCCAATTTGCACTCTGTGGTGGATGAATTGGTGTTCATCAAATCAATGACCACCAATCAATTCAACCACGCCCCAGCGCAAATATTCATGAACACGGGTGTCCCCCAGTTGGGGCGCCCCAGTGTGGGCTCATGGGTCACGTATGGCTTGGGGAGCGAAGCGGATGATTTGCCTGGATATGTGGTCTTAAGTTCGGGCAGCGGCACCAGCGGCGGTGCGGCCAATTTTGGATGTGGATTTTTGCCCACCATTTATCAGGGTGTTCCTTTTCGTTCAAAAGGCGACCCGATTTTGAATATTTCCAACCCACCTGGAATCGACGACACTGCTCAGCAAGAATCACTTGATATGGTGAATTCATTAAACCAAGAACATTATAAGCGGATTGGCGATCCTGAAATCGCCGCGCGGATTAGCAATTACGAATTAGCATACCGCATGCAATCACGTGCTCCAGAACTGATGGATTTTTCGCAGGAAAGTGAAGAAACATTGGCCCTTTACGGCGCCGAATCTGGCAAGGCCTCCTTTGCCAACAATTGTTTATTGGCGCGCCGGTTGGTAGAGCGTGGGGTGCGTTTTATCAGTTGTTTTCATGAGGGCTGGGATCATCATAGTGATGTGTATAACGGCCTTAAATCTCAATGTGGGCAAACCGACCGGCCCTCGGCGGCGTTAATTAAAGATTTGAAACAGCGTGGATTGCTCGAACACACCTTGGTGATTTGGGGCGGCGAATTCGGCCGAACGCCGATGGTAGAGAGCAACGCGGCCTTGGGCCGAAGCATGGGGCGCGACCATCACCCGCAAGCTTTCACCATGTGGATGGCGGGAAGTGGATTGAAAAAAGGGATCTCGATCGGGGAGACGGACGAACTTGGTTTTCACATCACAGAAAATACCATTCATGTGCACGATTTGCAGGCGACCATATTGCATCTATTGGGACTGAACCATTTGAAGTTGACCTATCGATTCAAAGGGCGTGATTTTCGTTTGACCGATGTAGGGGGAAATGTAATTGAATCGATCTTGGCTTGAAAGAAAAGTTCGACAGACCCCATTGCTTTTTCATAATGAATTATAAATCACTCTGTGACAGATTTTAATTTGTGTTAACCGGTCAGTCTTATAAGAAAATTTCAAAATTAATTTGAAGAGTCATTTCATTCCTCCCTCAAATATTGGAACAAAGAATGACAAGTAAATCAAGAAGAGTAGGCATATAAACTTTTCAGTAACAACCCCACACCCTATCTTCTCTCACTGGGTTATTTTTTGCGCACAAAGTGTAAACAGGGCATTCCCCCCTTATTAAGGGAGGTTAAGGGGGATTTGTTGTTAAGCTGTAAATATCATTGATGGGCTGCGCGAATTCAAAACAGCGAATTCGCTTTGAGCCTTTTTTATTCCTTGATGGGCCAGACAACGTGACCCATCCTACTCCAAACACCGGTCCATTCTCTTTTGCCAGTGGCGCAGGTAGTCTTCGCGCCATTTGTTTACGGTTTTCGCGCCAAGATAGTCTCGCACTTTGAATTTCTCATCGGTGCGATCGACCCACCAGTTGGGCCGTCCCTCTTTTTTCTGAAAGCTGCCGCCCCAATGCTCTGAAGTGGGATCGTTGGGATCGCCTTTCATCAAATAAGCCACCGAAGGGGTATCCCCCATTTTGATCTTTTTGCCCTTGAGCGGGTAAAACGCATCACCCAACACGCCGTGGCCTTTCATATGTTCTTGCACGAAAGTGCCATTACCCAAATCGCCCTCTTGCTTGCCGCCGACATACCATCCGCGAAACGTTGTATTGCAGTAGATCATCCATAAATCAGAATGATGTTCATCAATATAATGAGCGGCATGTTTGTCGTTGCGGTAGTTCCAACTGGCGATAAAGTACACGCGGATTTTTTCTTTGATGCTGGGATCGTCGTGCAATGCCTGGGCTACATCGGTGATCGAACCCCACACCAGCACATACAATGGGCGCGGGTCATCTTTTTGGGCGCAATGGATGATCCAATCAGAGCCCTCGGTAGAATGGCTATACTGTTTTTCAGGTAAGGGTTCAGTATGGCCCTGTTTGGTCATAGCGCGAAGATCATCGGGCGAGGGATACCATTTCGAATAGTCTTTGAGTTTCAAATAATCTTTTTCGTACACATCGATATATTTCAAGAAATCGCTTTTGCGCCCACCCATTGGAGGAGACGAGACCAACCCTTCGGTATCAAACATGTCGGAATACACCAGATAATGAATGAACGATTGAATGTCGTCTTCATCGCTGCCACCGATGTCGGATGAAATAAGCACGCGGTAGCGTTCACCATCGAGCGCCCCGCCTTCGAGAGCGTAGGTTGAAACTGAAAGCAAAAACGATAGTGTCAAACATAGAGATGATCTCATAATTCACCTTTTGCGTTTTTGTCATTTTGTTATTGTGCGATGTTCTACCTTCCAATCCCCTCTAAATCCAAAGTAATTAACTTAAGGGATATTGCTGTTAGGAGGGCAAGGTTGCAAATGCGCCGTGGCGTGCTCCCGCCGAGCCGGACGCTTGTATCAGCAAATTTCAACAAACAAAAATTATAATTTGATCTTAAGTTAATGACACTGCCTCTTAATCTCCTCCAACCTGGAAATAACTTAACAGCAATTACACAATGTAGAAAGTATAAAAGCAGTATTTCATGTCTTCTATCTTTCGTACAGATGTTTTTTCAATCTTCTCTTCTTTCCAACAACAATACCCAATCGTTGTTATCTGAGGCATTGAATGCCTGCAATTTGCTGCCATCGATTGTTTCTTGATCGTTGTATTCACCGGTGCGGGGGTTGTACCATTGGGCTTTAAGATTCTCAGAAGTATCACTCAAATCAAGCGTAACTCTTCCTCCTTCAAGCAAATACACAATGTAATGATTTATCTTTCCCAATACCCAGGCGTTCCCGGTTTTCACGATGTGATCTTGGGATGTCATTTCATTTAGGTCTGCGACCGATTCCATAAATTCATAAACATAGCGGTAGTCTTGCATCATGGCTTTTGATGGAGGGCGGCGATTCTCTCCTGTTTCCCACGTGCCCAATTGCATAATGTGTGTTCCCGTGATGGCGGCAGCCCAGTTGACTTTGCGAACCCCATCACGATCTTCTTTACTCAATAAAACCGAATGCCAATCATTCAATTCCGACAAATTGACGCTGTACTGTCCATTCGCGTTTTCCAGCGCTTTCAGACATGCTTGATGAACATTGCTTGGGCCTTCCACACCCAATTGCATGGCAAATTGATCAATATGTGGATTGTCCGCATGGTCAAATTCGAGACCAGTTAACTGGTGATTGGCGATTACGTGGTTGTGGCCATCCGTTTCACGGATCAACGCAGCAATATCACTGACTTTTTCTTTGGATAAGGCTTCACTATATTCTTCGGCAATTACCCAGATCAAATTGGGATGATGTTCAAATGCATCGACAACGGCTTGGATATACTCGTTTTCAGCATCCGAAATTTTGTTTTTCGGGCCCAATGCAGCGCTGTCGTCATAGAAATAAAAATAAATGACAATGCCGTGCTCTTCCATACGGTCAAACCAATGTTCCCACTGTTGCAATACGCTTTCATCTATCCCCTGTTCTGGATCATGATTCACAAAGGGGTTTTGATTCTCATCCCCATCCCCCCCATGCGAACGCACACCCTGCATGTAAATGCAATTGCCGCCATATTCGATCATTTGATCCAGCACGGTGTCTTGAGTATCTCCACCACTGATATCGCCATACAAAAAACCTTCCGGCCCGCCGGGCCCGCATATAAAAAAGGGATCCAAGCGGCCGTCTTCATTGGCATCACGGTTGTACACCAACCGGTCTGGATGATCCGGATCCAAAATGATCTGGCCAGGCAGGTAATCATCAGCATGAACACAGGAAAAGCCGATACTAAATATCAAGAATAATATTGCCATGCAGTATGTGAATCTGTACATGATTTCCTCCTGTATTGTGCAAGTAAGTTTGTGTTTAAGATGATGGGCCACGCGAATCAAAACGACTCATTCGTGTTTAGCCTATCTTACTTCGCAATTATTTATTTGATTTTCCATTCTTGAAAATCATAGATTCGTTTTTGCTCACGCCATTCCAGTGTGAGTTGTTTTGAACGAAGGTCCTGGCGCATCCAGGGATTGTCTAGCATGGGCCAATTTTCGAAATTAAGATCTTTTCCATTGATTTTGCGAAAACCGTCATATTGCAATTCGAGCGTATCTCCATCGAGAGTGTGAAATTCAATGGAAAGTGGTGAGGAATCTACTTTTGCTATAATCTTGCATTTTTGCAATACAGAGTTAGCAAAACGTTCCAATACTTCTTGTGCAGAGCCGCCGCCATATTCGGCCAGCAGCGCCGTTTGTACGGCCAGCGCATTTTTGTTGCCATCGCTGCGCAACACAGAGGTTTCGGCCGTATTGCCATAGTGCTTATAAGCCAATCTTGTTTCATCGGTCTCCCGAAGTTTTTTTGCTGCATAGACTCCAAACATAATCCGGCCTGTGTGGAAAAACCACCAGTTGTTTTTCTGTAGGATCTGCTGATACACTGAGTAATCTAATGGACCATCGATGAACGGATATTTGTCGTCTTCTGGAATATTATAAACAGCGATTAAAGCCCCTTTATGTTGCAAAACTTGTTCATAGGGCGAAGCCCCTTCCCAATTTTTCCACCCATCATCATCTGCTTTTGGATGATTCATTAAAAATGCGCTTGGTTCCATTTCAGACTTTTGGGGGACCCATTGCAGTTTCCATCGTGTCATGTCCGGTGGAATTCTATCTCCTTCAGCCAAAGTTGAGGCCAAGCCATATTCTTGATTGACGAAAGCATAATCTCGCGGTCGCATGGGATTGCGCCACATATACTCACGATGCACATAGGGGGCATCCCGATCGGTCGCAATCTTCCGCAAAATCTCTGGAGGGCGGTAATCAGATGTAGCCAGATGCACGGCACACAACCAATGTATGTAAGGTGGATGGCCGTCTGATGGCGCAGGATTGGGAATCCGTCCATTGGTGCCGCCGAAGTACAACCACAATGCCGCCGCCGATTCTTCCGACAGATGAACACCATGAAGAGGCACATAATCGCGCGCGGAGGTGGTGATCCAATAGCCTTTCAAGTATTCACCGGCCACGCTGGCCAGATACCATTCATAAACCATGGTGGCCATACGTTTCATTTCAGAACCTTCGGGCGCGAATTCCAAAACCGAAAGAATGGGGCCTAGATGATGCACAAAATAAGTTGGAGAATCTTGCTCCCAAAACCCAATCTCAGTAACCTCATTAAACCAATACAAAAGGTAATCACGACCGGCTTCAAACCATTTTTGGGGATAGTCATCCGGCCAGGCCAAGCCGCCCAAATAATTGGCAGAGGCATACATAAGTTTATGGTTTTCAGAAGCACCAGGGAGTTTGCCTCGCTCATCGGGCGCATAAAGGGCGGAATGATGCAATTGGTTGTCTTGCACCATTTGTTTGAGTTCGTCATCGTAAAGATGGCGGTATTTCATATAGAGCGCCATGTTGCCGAATTCGCGAAACATGGCGCCGCTGCCTTCTAGTTGCTGTCTAGCGAACTCTCTGCCGCGTTCGACATTGCCAACGGCGAATTGAGCCATTGCCGGATAAGCTCCATACTTGCCGCCTCCCCAAAAGCCGTGTTCAGAGCCATGCTCGGCAACCGATTCAATAATGAGGTTGGCTCTCGAAGAAAAATCAGCATACTGCTGGATGTTTGATTCAATGGCATGTGAATGAGCCGTGCCAATGAGAATTAGTAGCAAACTAACAGTTTGAATGCGCAGACATCTTTGCATAGTTAAGACTCCTCTCCCGGCGGGATTTGGCTTTGTCTACTCTTTTGTAACCAAAGCAACCCAGAGGCCGCTATTGGGGGCGGTGAGTTTCAAGTTGTTTTGCATAGTGCGGGAGTGCATTTGGTTCCACTCAATATTTGAAACATCAAGCCAGCGGATTTGCCATGAATTCTTCCCCTCCGGCAATTGCAAGTTCACTTCTCCCCCGTTGGTGAAGAAGACAGCGTATTGTTTCCCTTCAATGCGGGTGAGATAAGCTTCGTCTTCTTCACGGTTGGAGAGCCGTTTGTGCCCGGCGTCGGGCACAGACTCGAAGATGTTATGTTCTTCCAAAAACAAGCGGGCGCTCTGCAACTGGGTTTTGGCCAGATCGCTGAGCCCAATGCCGGATGTGGGCCGGTGAAACCGGGCAGAAGCGGCGCCCGCGAAGATCAAACGCCAGATTTTCTCGATGGCATCCTGATTGTCGCCGCCATGCCGGCCGCCATCGGCAGCGTAGATTTTTACGCTATTGATAGGTCGGGGGTTTTCGCTAATGTAATCTCGCACCCAAAGAAAATTTTGCCAATGGGTTTCATTTTTCTGATGATTGTTTTGCGAAACATCGACAAAATCGTAACGTTCAGGATGATCAAGGGTACGCCGGTGTTCTTCGTCACGCAGGTCCCAATCGTCCCACATTTCGGTGAGGTTGACGAGTTTGTTTTCTTTTTTCGCGCGTTGGCGAATAAAATCGGCCCAATACACCGCCCAGGCCTCTTCGCCTGAGGTTTCGTTATCCATGCAATACAAGACGTTGGGATAGTTTAGCGCATGATCCAATAGTTTATTCACGAACTTTTCTTGGTATTGCAATACAGTCTGGTTGTTTCGCTGCAAGGGGGTAGTGAAGAAAAAGGGCTGCACATTGGCGCCGGGGTGTTTGGGATATTCAGCCGCAAAGCCCGATTCAGCATAACTGTAATTGATGTTGTTAACGGGGTTGTAAGGATGCGGGGGCCAGTTTTCACGCGAATAATCAAACCGATCCCAAATTTCAATCTGAACCATAATGTCCCGCTCAGAGGTCCAGCGCAGCATATTTTCAAAACGCTGCCAATATTCTTCGTTCCATTGGTCCAAATCGTATTTGCCGGTTTCGAGTTTTTTGAAGGGATAAACTTCAAAACCTTTGTTTTGCCGGTCACTCATGGTGTTGCGAATATAATTGCCACCCACTTCGGCGATTTCATCCAGATGTTCTTTCAGTTCGGGCAATTGAAAGAGGTTGTCGTCTTTCGAGCCACCTAGCAGCATTACCGGTTCACCTTCGTATTGCCAGTAATAGGGATTTTCATCATACGGCTGGATGCGCATGGATTCTTGCGCATAGACATTACTTGTGCATAAAACGAGCCCAGCGAATAAAGTTAGTGCTATACACTTTGTGTATTTCATTGGAAGTTCCTCCCAGTCACAATTTGAAAATGATTGGGCTATTCCATTCGCCGCAACGAATGACCCACCCACATGATTCATGTACAGGGTAGAGGTTATTGATTTCGTTTGAAGTGAAATAGCACCGCGCGGCTATCAGGAGAATCAAAGGGAATTTGGCCTTTGGCGCTTTGCGCAGCCAAATCAACCCGTTGGTGGAACCACTTGGGGTTGGGCCGGTGTGAATAATCGCTCCAATCGGTAGGTTCACCCTCGATGTCATTTGGTTAAGGAATATAGCAAGAAATGGGTGGCACAGGTTTCCTAACCTGTGCCTGAAGCTTGTATGAACTA
>CAZEZQ010000053.1:0-13513 GCA_964516245.1 uncultured bacterium
CGCGCCTTGGTGGGTGTCCCCGCCTGCAACAACATACAGTGTGGGTTAGATCCCTATGTTGCTATATATTGTGTTGTCGTTTTCTGGATTGGACTTTTTGCCGAATCGTCTACTAAGGTATCATCGGGTCATCATTACTGTGTGATAAGTGAATTTCTCCCTGTTCTTCCAAATCCCGTAACAATTCTATGATTTTCTGTTGGCTGTCTTCTACCAACTTCAACCGAATCGGCCCCATTGTATCGATATCGTCTTTCAAATTTTCCGCCGCGCGTGATGACATATTTTGGAAAATCTGACTTTTCACTTCATCACTGGCCCCTTTCAGGGCGGCGGCCAATTCATTGTTTTGCACATTGCGCAGCATCGTTTGAATGGTTCGGTCATCCAGGCGTATCAGATCGTCAAACGTAAACATCTGTTTTTTCAATTGGCCGGCCAGTTCATGGTTTTCCATTTCCATAGAACGAATAATGCTCCGGCCTGTATTTTGATCCACCCGGTTGAGCATCTCGGCCAGCGTGTCCACTCCACCGGTTCGTGAATATTCCTGCGAAATCAAATTTGAAAGTTTCTTTTCCAATATGCGTTCTACATCTGCAATTACATCGGGGCTGGTATGTTCCATTTTGGCAATTCGTAATGCCACCTCGGTTTGCGTCTCAGAATCCAACTCCGCCATAATCTGAGCCGCCTGATTGTATTCCAAATGCGAGAGGATCAATGCAATCGTTTGCGGGTGCTCGTGTTTCACGAAGTTGAGCAATTGATTGGAATCGATGTGCTTTAAAAAGTCGAATGGATGGCCGCTTAACACACCTTGTAAACTCTCGATAATCTCCATCGCCTTTTCGTTGCCCAAGGCTTTTTCAAGGATATCGCGAGCTGTATTGATACCGCCATGACTCATGTATTGTTTGGCCATCGCGGTATGGTAAAACTCTTCGACGACATTTTGTTTGGTTTCAGGAGTGATATTTCCGACATTGGCGATTTCGAATGTAATTTGCTCGATTTCTTTATCGGATAAATTGCGATAGACATTGGCCGCGCTCTCGGGCCCGACGGTGAGAAGAAGTATGGCCGCTTTCTTGCGGTTGGTTAAGCGTTTAGGCTCTTTTCCTGCCACGAAATAAAAACTCCTATTTGTAACTCACAACAATTAAGATTAAAACAATAGCCCGTCAAATGCTCTCAATCACACAAGTAACATATCACCATTGAACTGATGGCTAATCCCAATCTTATTCCCCCCTTATTAAGGGGGGCTAGGGGGGATCCGAACCATCCTTTTACCTTTGACATACCATTGTGATATCACAAAAGGGGGAGCATCGGCTTCCAGCCGGTACGTTTACTCGCAACATCCCCTCACGAACTTAGCCAGGCTTTAATTATCGCGGCCACTTCCTCCGGTTTCTCAGCCGCATAATTGATTACATGCTCTTGCATCTTCACCCGCCGCTGCTCTTCAGCAGGCAAACTGGCGATGTCGCCAAATTCCGCCAATCCCAATTGTGAGAGGCTCAGCTCTTTGGCTTCGGTCACCGGTTCGATAGGGACCTCTTCCTCTTCTTCGTGCTCGATTTCAGCTGGCGCAAACGCCCGTTGGAAGAAGACATAAGCAAAATAACTGAGCGCCGCTAGCAGCAAGAGCGGCAAGAGAGATTGCACGATCCCTATGACCATATTCCATCTTTCTTCCCAAAGGCGGGCGACTTCTTCGCTGCGGTCGAATTCCACTTGTGTGAGTTTGAAAGAATAGGGGGCGTTGGCCACCGGTTGGACAGGCATTCCCGCCGCTACTCGAAGGGTTTCTTCCATCTCGGTGGCCCAGTCTTCGGGACGGGGTTCCCGTTCCCCTTCATCATTCAGCCTGTAATTTACCATAACCGAAACGCTTAACTCTTTGATCTCACCAATTTCTTCTTCGGTCATAGATTCCAACCAGGGGAACTGGTTGTTAACAATTTCTTCTTCAATGGTGGTGCCGGTGGTTTCACTTTCCGGTCCAATGCCGGAATCCTGCACGTTAGAGGCTACGCCCGGCGGTCCTGTGATGCCTTTGGTGGTGGTTTCTTCAGAATAGGTTTTGTTGCTGACCGGTGCGGGAGAATCGCTTTGAATTTCAACCTGTTTGGTTTGTTTCTTTTCCCAATCCAACACGGCTGTCACGGCGATGCGGTAATTGTCAGTACCGACGGTCGGTTCCAATTGAGAAGCCAATTTGCTTTGCAGATAACTTTCGATTTGCTGCTGAACTTCAAGCTGGCGCGAGGCCAGTTTAAACTTTGAATTGACTTCTTCATTTTCGCTTAACGTACGGTTGCTGCTATCCAAAATTACTACATTTTCCGGACGCATTTTTTCAACACTGGCCGACAACAGATTTTGTATCCCTTTGACCGAACGTTGTGAAATCCGTGTACGTGAAGTAATTTTCACACTGGCGGTCGGGACCGCCTGATCTTCTTTAAACAGTTCTCTTTGGGGAATCACAATTGAAACATGAGCGTTGGTGATAGCGGGGTCCCCGTCGATAATGGTACGCACCAATTTATTTTCCAACGCCCGCTTGGCCTGAATGTCGAACATCCGGTCGGTCATTCCCAAGCTGACTTGATCGAAGAGTTCGAAGCCCGGCCCGGTTTGCGGCCCGATCAACCCTTCATTGGCCAATTGCAGCCTGACACGATTCACCTGGCTTTCATCCACTTGAACGGCATTGGTCCCCGCCAGTTCGTAATTAATGTTTTCCGATTCCAAATATTGGGTGATCTGGGCCAGTTGCTGCTCGTTTTCGGTTCGCACCAGGTTAACGTATTGGGGACGGCTGGCTAAATAAATGGCGATGATCATCGCAACCAGCAATATGGTGGGGGCGGCGACAAAGATCACTTTCTGCTGCGGCGGCAGCTGATCCCATATTCGGGTGAGTTGTTCACGTAACTGCTGCAAAAACTCTTGCATCGTCCCCTATCCCATTATGGTTCTTGAGTGGGTTGGGTTTTAAACCCAATCAAATCTCTCGCTCGTAACTGATTCGTAATCCACTGATGTTGATCCGAATTCACAACAATTCGGTTCTCTTCTTCTCGTGAATAGGCAATCCCTTGGCGTAGTAAGTAATTTTCTACTTCATTAAGCAAAACCTGATCCTCACTCTTTAATAGCACTGATTTTGGAGGGTTGTCGCTTGGCCATAAAACGACAGTTAAAGCAATCCATGTAACAATCGGAATCACCCACAACACCCAGTTTTGCCACTTTGGTCGTGAAGTCTCCATACGCTTCTCCAAACAATGATTAGAACTCTGTCCAAATAATCTAGGAGTCCGCCAAGCACAAATTGATGATCAACCCATTCCCCCTCTTTGATGATCAACCCATTCCCCCCCTTTTAAGGGGGGGCTAGGGGGGGTCCTGTTACATCACTTAAATTTTGACAAACCACTATATAATATTTTAAGACGATTCGGCAAAAAGTCTTTTTTGGAGCGCAGGTCATAGACGCGCCTTGGTGGGCGTCCCCGCCTGCAACAATATACACTGCAATTTAGATATGTGAGTTACTATATATTGTATGGTCATTTTCTAGATCGGACTTTTTGCCGGTTCGTCTTTTAACAATCAAACTGTTAACGAATCGAAGGGGAAAAGGTGAGATAATTATGAAATACGCAAAAATAAAAAAATATCGTTTTTACCACACACAAACTCAACTTTTCCCTCAACCCATTAGGTAATTAATGAGCATAAAAGGCGCATCCGCCTTAAAGTAAATTCTATCATATTCGATATAAATGCAAAAATCAAGCAAAATTATCGAAAAAATTAAACCGGCATGCGTTTCAACTCGTTCCATGCCGTTAACAGCTTGTTTCTAATTTGCATAAGTAGATTAAATGCCAATCCGGCTTCTTCAGAAGCAATCATAACTTCGTGCAGGCTTTCGATTTCACCCGTAACCAATTTGCGCATTTTTGCGCCGGAGTTCCATTGCAAATGATTCACTTCATTGATTGAACTTTCGAACAATTCAACAAACGAATTTCCTTTGATGTCGGGTTCTTTCGGGCCGAATCCGCTGGGAGAGCCTGTGGGGGTGGGTCCGGGTCCTATGGGTCCGCTGGGCGAACCGCCGAGTGGATCAACCATCGACTAATCCTCCTGCTTTTCGTCGGCAGGGGTGTTTGGAGTTTCAATTTCACTCATCAAATTCTGCATCATTTGATGGGCATGCATAGTATCTTCAAAGGCATTCTTGGCGGCTTCCATAGCGCTGCCAACATCTTCAAAATTTGGAGTGGTGTTAGATACCTGTTTGGCTTGTTCGCTCACCTGGCCCAACGCTTCTTTTAGATTCTGTTCAAACGTAGGCTGACCGGCTTGAGGCACAGCTGGGCCTTTTGGCTCCCTTTTTTCAGGAGCCTTTTCAATGCCCCCAATATTCTTCGGGGGGATGGGAAAGGAAGAAAAATCACTCATGATTGTTCCTTCATTATCCTCTCATTCAATCCATTTGTGAACCGCAAATTACCGGGCTCCAATTTGCAAGGCTCGTTGCTCCATCTGTTTGAAATTATTCATGGCAGTCACATTCGCTTCATACGCTCTCGAAGCATCGATCATATTCACCATTTCATGGGTTACACTGATGTTTGGCCGTAACACAATGCCGTTTTCGTTGGCAAAGGGATGGCCGGGATCGTAAATCTTGATGAATGCCTTATCGGTCCGGTCTTCTACAATCCGGTTGATTTTCACCCCACTGCCGATGGTGCGATTGAGACGCCGGCGGGCCGTGGAAAGCGATTCGGCAAATGTACGGCCAGGCGCTTCAAAGATTACTTCCCGCTTTCGGAACGGTGAACCTTCGGTTGTGACCATGGTATTGGCATTGGCGATGTTGTTGGATATCACATCCATACGGATACGCTGCGCCGTCATTCCTGATGCGGATATGTTATAACTCATTGTACCTAAACTCCTTATACGCTGCTTGCCTGCTGAATCGCATTTCGAATTCCAGCATAAAACCGGTTGGTCATTTCTGTAAACTGCATATTCTTATTGGTGTTTTCTGACAAATCGGCCATTTCGTTATCAATGTTGATATTATTTTTATCGGCGCGAAAACGGGTTTCATTATCGATATGAACCCGCGGACGCACTTCTTTCACCGCTTCCGGCCCCCCAATAATGAAATGCTGCGGATGAGTACGCCGCCCGCTGACACCTTGCCCGCCGAGTGCCCGCTTCAGTTGATCTTCAAAATGCACCGTGGCGCGTTGATATTTGGGTGTATCCACATTGGCAATGTTATTCGCAATCGCTTTATGGCGGCGGTTGGTCCCTGCGATCCCCTTTTTCAAGGTGTCCAATGTGGAAATTTGAAACAATCTGCCTATGAATTCCGGCATAACTTACCCTCGAATAAAAAAAGATTACACTATAAATTCGCAATCTTTATTCCAAAATATTATGTTATATATTGTCACTTAAAGCCTAACCAAAAATGTTTGAAAATTTCTAAAAAATTTGCTTTCCCATCCCTCCCCCAATGAAATGGGGGAGGTTAGGAGGGGGGTAAATGAACTACCCCTTGCTTTCATATAATACTGAGAAACAAATTCTCACAATTCACACGTTAGAATCTAAAATGGAGTTTTCTGTAGAACAAACAGGTAAATCTTGCCTTTCTTTAGGAAATTCCAACCCAATATTACTGTCCCGCAAATGATTGCGCATTCGCAGAAGGCTGATCGACGTTGCGCATCCCATTTAACCGGGTATCAATATTTTCGCGTTTTAGATTTGCTTGCAGCCTCTTTTCTGTATTGCTGGTATTCACTTGTCCGTATGCTTCACTGGCGCGCTCCAAATTAACCTCATATAACGCTTCGTCGCCCTCTTGCAGCATTTGATTGGCTTTGTTTTCATACGCTTGGCCCAGCAATATCATTGCATCCGCATGCTGTATGTCATTGTCCATCATATTTGGGGTGATATTGGTTAGAGACTCAATGGCATTGTCCCATTGCTCCAACTGCGTATAACATTGTCCAATCCGGTAGTAAATCATCCCCTTGCGCGAGTAATTTGGCCACTCAGTCAAAAATGATTCGTAATTCCGCGCCGCGCTGGCATAATTTTCCAACTCATAATGGAGGTTCCCAATCATCAGTTGGGATTGGGTGTCGAATGGGATTCGATTCGCAGCTTCGGCTTCTGGATTTTTGGGGTAACTGGCAGCCAAATCTTGATAGGCATCCAACGCCTTTTGCAGCGTATTGGTTCGGGCTTCACCCGAAAGCAGCCCGGCTTGCTGATAATACGACTCGGCAATCTTTTTCATAGCGGCCGACCCTGGGTCTTTTTCCAACGATTCTCCCAAGCGTTGTTTCTGCAACAGTTCGCGTTCGGAGGGGGGAGGGTAGTAGCCAATGATTTTATTGTACTGTTGGCGGGCGTTGTCATACGAAAACTGGCTTAAATAAGCATCTGCCAACTTTAATGAAACACGCGCGTCTTGGTCTTCGTAAGCTTGTTCCAAATATTGTTTGTAATAATCAATGGCTTCTCCGTATTTCAACAATTTCGCATTGATATCACCCAATCGTTCCATGGCATGGGGGATATGAACTTGGGCGGCCTCTTTGGTGCGATAGTTTTCCAAAGCCTGTTTATAGAGATCTTTGGCCTTTGTATAATTGCGGGCCTTATATGCGCTGTGGGCGCGGCTGAAAACAATATCGATCAAAAATCTCTGGTTCTTGTGGTCGACATAAGTCGAATCATCACGAGATTCAATCGCATTGGTATATTCCAAAACCGCATGCTCATACAACTCGCGGGCTCGCCGGTTCAAAGATACGGCTTCTTGTTTCAATGATGGGAGGTTCATTTCATCGGCTTGGTTGATTTTCGACTCGGCCTCGGCAGCCAAGGTGTCACCATATTCTTCCAACGCTTTTCCATACCAATTCAGCGTCAAAAATGTGTAGCCGGTGTCCGGATAATTTTGTTTCGCTTGCTCGAAACGGGCGATCGCATCTTCGTAGTGGTAGTCCAACATGAAATAAGCGTTGGTAAGCCGAATTTCGGCTAGATGGCTGGTTTCTCCATTCTCTTCTTTTGGATAAAATGAATCCAGGCGCAGCGCTTCGCGGTAGTGTTCTTTCACTTTCGAATAATCTTTGCTCTCTCTCGCTTGTTCCCAAGAAATGTGACCCATTAAATAATGGACTTTGGCCAGCTTGGTTTCATCGTCTATAGAATCGGCCATGTCAAGCAGCCGCTCACCCGAAGCAATCGCTTCAGGATAATTCTGCAGGATAAAATTTGATTGGGCGATGTTGTATAATATTTCGTACAAATCCTCAGGACTCAGCTGGTCTCTGTTCTTTAACAATTCATCATACAAATTTCGAGCTTTTCCCAAATATTGGCTGGCAGCCTCTCGAGACCGTTGGGCTGCATCAAGCAATTCTTCACGGTATTGCATCCCTTCGGCGAATAAGCTTCCCGTTTCGCTGTAATTTTGCCATTCGGTACCTGCTTTACGGCCTCGAATCAAATAAAGATCTGCGAGTTTGGTGAACAGGTCCACCTTTTCATCAAACGAAACTCCCTCCGCATCACGAAATTCTTCCAACGCTTTCTCATAACTTGCTGTCGCTTCTTCCAGCGCGGTTCTGGCTTGATCGGGATTGGTTTCATTGTTCGCGTTGTTGTATTGGCGAAAATGAACATCGCCCATGCCCGTATACAAATTCATACGCCTCTTGTGTTGATCGGCTGGCACAAAATCCTGCAGCGTTTTTTTGTAGGTGCTAACCGATTTGGCGAGCAGGTCGTTTTCGTTTTCTTTGTTCACTTCGGCCATATTTTCATAGGCCTTGGCTTTTTGAATTTGCGCTGTCACCGCCTCCGGCGATTGGCGGTAATTGTTCACGAATTCCGTAAGGCTCGCGATGGCCTGTTCGAAATTCTGCAACTTGCGATGGCCTTCGGCAATGCGCAGCAATGCCTGGCGGCGTGCCTCCGGGTCGGGATAGGCTTTGTAGCGTAAATCTTGATCTTGAACCTGCGACATTTTCATCGCTTGGTCGTTGAGGTAGTTCAGATAGTTGTTATACAATTGAATCATAACCCGGTAGGGTTCTTCGGCTTCTTTCGGCTTTCCTTCATTTTCCCATCCATTGGCAATTCGATAATAACACTCGCACAAATTCTCGAACCCTTGAGCCGTCTTTTCATGGTTGGGAAATTTCTGAATAAATTCTTCAAACAAATCGGCCGCTTCCCGGTATTCGGTTCGTATCTCATTCCAACCGTGCTCGTCAGGAAATTTTTGGTATTCAATGGCTGTCCCGTAATGCTCGACCGCATCATCCCACAAACTGTTCTGAGCCTGCGGGCTCATTGTGAGCCACCAATACACGATAATCCCCAATACCGACAGCATGGTGACAACAGACCCGATCATAACCGTCCACATTTCGGCCTGGCTCAATTGAATTTTTGAGAAGAGTCGTTCCAAAAAGTCCGGCTCTTTCGAATCATCGTCTTCCCCGAGAGCCTCCTCGCCAATTTCATCCAGATCGCCAGTCTCGAGCTCAAGGTCTTCTTCTTCCATATCGAGCTCGTCACCTTCTAAATCCATTTCTTCTTGGTCGTCCTCATCTGCATCCAAATCATCGATATCAAGATCATCCAGATCGCCGATGTCCTCCAATCCTTCCATATCTTCCAAATCGGCATCTTCACCCAACTCTATATCTTCATCCACGTCTACATCGGCTTGCTCTTCAAGACTCTCCAAATCGATATCGTCGATGTCATCTATTTCACTCAAAGCATCGTCATCGATTTCAATGTCTTCGATATCATCGTTATCTTGCTCTTTAGTTTCCAATTCTTCATGAAGAGATTCCTCATCCTCCGGCGTTTCATCTACATCCAGAGAATGTTCATCGAATCTCTCGTCCTCGGCAGGTTCCTCCTTCAACGGTTGATGTTCTGCTGGAGACGGTTGAGTCTGTTGGTCCTCTGCTTGGCGTGAAGCAAAAAGCGATTCCACTTCCGATTCGGAAAGAGGCTGGTCGGTTAGCGACTTGGCCAAATTGTTCTTTTTGCCGAACAACCGGCCAAAAAATCCGGGTTGATCGAATGAAGATTCCAATTGTATTTGCCGGGGAATCGAAGATTCATTGAATCCTTTTTCGCTGGCGCCCATGGCTTCTTTGAGCAAATCATCGTTCACCAGCGGTTCTTTGGCGTTATATTCGCGGCGCCCTTTGCCAACATGCTGGATGGCACGTTTCCGTCATCCACCATTTGTTCGATTATGCTGTCTTCCAGTCCGGGATCGATTGGGCTATCAGTCCCTTCCGCTTCCAAACCCATATGCTTCATGGTTTGCAAAAGGGTTTCCCCACGTACGCCCAATTCGAGCGCCAATTGCAAGACGGATTTGGATTTCCCTGAGGCCAATGTCGTATCCATAATTTTCACAGGGCGCGAAAGCGCGCCAAGATTAAGTATTTACAGCTTCCCGTTTAGGATCGCTGTTTTTGTATTCGTTTAATTTGTTTCGCAATGTTCGAATGCTGATCCCCAGAATTTCGGCCGCTCGTGTTCGGTTGTGATTGGTGAAATCCAGCGTCCGGTAAATTAACTGGCGTTCCATCTCCGCCACCGTCATCCCTACTTGCAATGGATGGCTGGATTCTCCTTCATTCGTTGAAGGTTCTTGCAGCAGCTCTGCGGGAAGACTTTTGGGTTCGATATAATTCCCTTGTGACAAGACCACCGCCCGTTCGATACAATTCTCCAACTGCCGAACGTTGCCCGGCCAATGATAGCGCAGCAACGCCTGCATACTTTCATCTTGCAAGCCTTGGATTTTCTTGTTCATTTCCTGATTATACTTGCCGATGAAATGATGCGCCAATTTTTCGATGTCACCCTTGCGTTCCCGCAAAGGGGGGAAACTGATATTCACCACGTTCAGCCGGTAATACAAATCGTCCCGAAAGCGCCCTTTCGAAATTTCATCTTGCAAATCCCGGTTGGTGGTGGCGCAAATGCGCACATCCACTTTTGTAGGCTCTTTGCCCCCCACTTTGTCTACTTCTTTTTCTTGAAGCACCCGCAGCAGTTTGGCTTGCAGCTTGGGGCTCATCTCGCTGATTTCATCCAGCAAGATCGTGCCCCCGTCGGCCAAAACGAACTTGCCTTCGTTCGAACGGATGGCGCCGGTAAACGCCCCCTTTTCATGGCCGAAGAGTTCGCTTTCGAGCAACTCTTCTGAAATCGCCGCGCAATTCACCTTCACAAAGCGGTTGTGCTTGCGTGGGCTCAGGTAGTGGATGGCCCCCGCAATCAACTCTTTCCCCGTGCCGCTCTCGCCGTTGATCAGCACCGTGCTTTTTGTTGGAGCCACAGTCCGAATCAACTCGAAGATCTCCAGCATTTTGGCATCGTCGCCCACAATTCGATCAATCCCATATTTCAAACCCGCTTGCTCGCGCAGTTCGCTGTTTTCTTTTTTGAGTTGAGCGATCCCTAGCGTTTTTTCGATGACGATTTTCAATTCTTCCACATCGAAAGGTTTTTTCAAATAATCCGCGGCCCCCAATTTCATGGCCGCTACCGCGCTCTCCACCGTTGAATGCGCCGTCAGCATGATGACTTCAATGGCTTCAGAAAGCTGTTTCAACTCTTCCAACGTTTGGATCCCGTCTTTGCCCGGCATTTTGATGTCGCACAATACCAAGTCGGGGAAATCCTCGCGCGCCAGCTCCAAGGCCATTTCTCCATTGTCAGCCACACGCACATCATACCCCTCGCTTTTCAAAACCCGTTTCAACAGATTTTGAATTCCCACTTCATCGTCCACAATCAATAATTTCTTCTCTGGCATAATCTCAAGCCGCCTTACTCAAAATATGATAACTTAAAACTTAAAGCGCAGGCCATAAACGCGCCCTGCAGGGCGTCCCCACCCGCTTGTATACAATCTAACCAAAAATATCTGAATTTTCTGAAAGAATTTGCTTTCCCATTCCTCCCCCAATGAAATGGGGGAAGTTAGGAGGGGGTTAAAATGAACTCCCCCTTACCTTAAATTTATACTGAAAGACAAATCCTCATAATTCACAAGTAAAAATCTTGCAACCTGTCAACGATGCACTGATAGCCAACCCAAAACCTATTCCCCCCTTTGAATGGGGGGCGAGGGGGGGGTCCATACTATCATCCCACTTCAAACTTCATCCACCAAAGGCAAAAACACCCAAAACCGGGTCCCTTGGTTGGTTTGGCTGTCCACCCGCAAAAACCCGCCATGTTCTTCCACAATCCGGTTCGATAACGAAAGCCCCAATCCCGTCCCGGTATCTTTGGTGGTGAAAAATGGATCAAACAACCGCTCGCGGATGGATTCTGGGATCCCCGGCCCGTTATCGATCACTTCAGTCACCGCATAGGATTGAGGCTCACTGTTCTCATTAAGACGTTCACTTCGGCGTGAAAAACGAACCTCAATACTCCCGCGATGATCCATCGCCTCGGCCGCATTCATAAACAAATTAATAAACACTTGTTTGATGCGGTCGCTGTCGCAGTTCACCGGCAGGTTTTCCTTGGCTTCACCGATAATGAGTTCAACCCCCTCGAATTTGTCACTCATGAAACAAATCACCGAATTGATAATCTTATTGATGGGTACAGGCTGCAGTTCAGGAGAAATCGGCTTGGCCATGTTCAGCAGATTTTCTGTTAAGCGGGTCAAGCGGTCGATCTCCCGAATCAAGTTATCGGAAAATTCCGCAATAAATTCATCGTCATTTTTGTTGGCGGGCAATATCTGCAAATAACCCCGAACGGTGGTCAAAGGGTTCCGCATCTCATGGGCCACTCCCGCCGCCAACTCACCCAGCGCGGTCAAGCGGTCTTGCCGCCGCGCTTTTTCTTCCAACAGGCGTTCCACGCTCAAATCGGTGAACAAACAGGTGGTGCCGATGGCTTCGCCGTTGCGGTCGAGCAGAGCAGAGAAGCGGGCGCGCAGATACACCGGCTCGTTTTTGCTGTTTTGAAAGGTGATTTCATACCGGTTTTCCGCCGAGCCGTGCTCCTGGCATTCGTCCAAAGCCTCGGCGCAATGGGGCAGATATTGGCGAAAGGGTTTGCCGACGGTTTCGTTTTGGGTGGTTTCAAAGAGGCGTTCGGCTGCTCGATTGAGGGTGAGGATGTTTTGGTCCTTGTCTAAGGTGATCAACCCTTCCGTGATCGAATTGTAGATATTGTATGGGTCAATCTCACGAAAACGCTTTTCCAGCCGTTCAAAGGCTTCACGCAGTTTTTCGGTATTTTCATTGTATAACGAATAGAGCTCCCGCAGCGACTGAATGTCATCCTGGGGCAGTGTGGCGGCAACGCTCTCATCCGGCTTGGGTGCTTGATTCACAATCGTCCCTCATCCCATGAGTACTTTGTCATGAATACTGTGATGGGCATTGGCTGTTGTATTCCCCCCCTTATTAAGGGGGGCTAGGGGGGATCCGAACCCATCATTTCACATTTGAAAACGCCTAGTAGTCCATATCAAATGATTTTGTTGTTACAACAGCTAACATCGGCTGCCAGCCAACTTATTTTTACTCACAACAAATAACCATTAAGTCAATTAGGTCCATTAGGTCTTTTAAGTCCTTTTGAACACACAATTTCAAATATTACAAACTACTAAAATTCAACAGTTCTACAACAAATGAATTACTTCTTTTTATCAATAAAACGGGGCGGCATGCTGTCCATCTTCAAATAAGCGCGAGTCGCCTGCCGTCCTTTGCTTAGTGATTGCAGTTGTTCGTTGACTTCTTGGCTGCTTTGCAGCAGTTTCTTGGCGATTTGCTCTTCCTGGTTTTTTAAATCTTCAATGATTCGTAAATTTTGTTCCCGCAATTCGGCTATAGGCTTCCGCTCTTCTTCGGTAAATGTTTCATACGAGATCGTCCATCGCTCTTTGAGGGGTTCGTTCCGTTTCTGCAGATTTTGAAGCGTCTCCATCACCTCGATTTTTTGGTTCATCAGTTCGGCAATCCGCTCGGCATCCGGTGAATTCGAGTCAAATAAATCCGACTGTTCTCGGGATAATATAGATAATTTCTCATACTGCTCGTATTCTTCCCGAAGCGCCGATTCCATTAATTTGACCAAACTAATATCATCCATACAGCATTCAAACTCTTATCCTTAAGAATACAACCTAAAACCCTTCAGAATCGGCTTGAGACAATAACTGATATGTCCCGCATTCAGTATAAGTTAAGCCCAAACACTGTCAAGGAAAAATTTTCCTCTTCTAAAATTGATTAAAGACTACTTCATTCTAAGAATTCTATCGATTGGGGAAATTGCTGCCTTTTTTTCGACACTCTTTCATTACAAGACTCTTTATTGGCCAAAAAATTCCATTTCTTTATTATTTCAACAAAAAACGAAA